>CAWVZQ010000190.1:0-5778 GCA_963934405.1 uncultured Opitutales bacterium
CCGCCGATGGCGACGACCTTCAGGTCCGGTCGACTCTCGCGAAGGTCCTCCAGAAGCCGAGCGGCATGCTCGTCGCCGGAAGCTTCACCTGCAATAATCAGCAGGTCGCAGGAAGCATCTCTTTGAACCGACAGCATGGATCATTCCTCACTTTTCCCAACCATCGCGGATGAGCTTCGTTATTTCCAGAGCGACCGCGAGAGCCGACTTGCCGAAGTGCACGTCGGTTTTCGGCTTGTCGGCAAGGTGAACGCAGCGAACGAATTCCGCCAGTTCTATGGCGAGAGGTTCACCCTGTTCTACGGGCACGTCTTTTCTTTCAAGACCGGTCGCAGCCTTCTCGATAAGATGCCCCTTCTGGTTCATGAAATCGAGGGAGAGGTAGCCGCTTTCCTGAAACACGCGAATCTCGCGAGCCTTCTTTTCACTCACCCGGCTGGCATTCAGGTTGGCCACGCAACCATTAACGAAGGTGATACGGGCATTCGCAATATCCTCTGTCTGGGAGAGCACCTTGACGCCGATGGCATCGACGCGATCGATGGGTGAGTCGACCAAAGCCATGGCGATCCCGACGTCGTGGATCATGAGGTCGAGCACTACGCCCACTTCGGTCCCGCGAGGCTGAAAAGGAGCCAGACGCTCAACCGTTAAGTATCGTGGGGCGCAAACCGCCTCCTCCAGAAAAGTCATGACGGGGTTGTAGTGCTCGATGTGCCCTACTTGTACGATGCGATCATGTTCCTTCGCCTTGTTCACGATCGATTCGGCTTCCTCGGTAGAAGCGCAAAGAGGTTTTTCCACCAAAAGATGGCAACCCGCCTCAAGCAAGGGAAGAGCGACCTCGGCGTGAAGATCGGTCGGAGCCACTACGCTGACGGCTTCGCAAGCAGCACCCATCTCTTCCAGACTCTCGAATCGCTTGCAATCGTGCTTCTCGCAAGCTTCGGCAGCAGCAGCATCGTTGACGTCGAGGATGCCAACAAGCTCGCAACCTTCGAGATCGTGATAGATGCGAGCGTGATGCCTACCAAGGTAACCGACGCCCACAACACCACAACGAAGGGAACGAGAAATGTTTTCGTGATTAGTCATTGAATTTTCATGCGGGGCTTAGCTCGCCCTTTACTAGTTTGAGAGCTTCGTCGGTTGCCTTGGCGAAGGACGGGTTATGGGTGACGAGAACAAGACCGGCGTCCTCTTCACGACACGCTTCCAAGAGAAGTTCCATGACGTCGCCGGCGGAACGCTCGTCCAAGTTGCCCGTGGGTTCGTCTGCCAAGATTACCTTGGGCCGATTGAGCAAGGCTCGGGCAATGGCCACACGCTGACGTTCACCGCCAGAGAGCTTCTGAGGTAATTGTCGTTCACGGTTGCTTACCCCCACGCGATCCAAAAGTTCGCGAGCTCGTTGCTTGGCATCCTTGCCCATTGATCCGGCTAGTCGGGCGGCCAGCAAAACGTTCTCCAGGACGTTCATCTCGGGTATGAGGTAATATGCTTGGTACACGACACCGACAAGGAAGGCTCGCCGCGCCGCATCTCGTGGACCGGGGGGCAGCTTCGGATCATGGGTTTCGCCATTCCAATAGAGCTCGCCCACATCAGCTACGTCCAACCGAGCCAAGAGATTGAGAAGGGTCGTCTTTCCGCAGCCTGAATCACCTCGAATACTGACGGACTGACCGGCAACGACACTCAAGTCGACATCGACCAAAATCTCTAGAATTTCCTCCCCATAAGGAAAGGACTTGGCCAAGCCTTTCGCTTCCAAGGCAAGCGTTTGGTTATGCTCACTCACTTCGCAAAGCCTCCGCAGGATTGAGACGAGCCGCTTTCCAAGCAGGTAAAAACCCAGCCAAGGTGGATACCCCCACCGCAAAGGCTCCAAATATAAGGAAGTTCTGCAAGCTATCAGGAGAATCCCACGGATAGGGAACGTTCAAGCTGTAGAAATCGTAGAATTGGGCTACACCTGCGCCGCCTTCTTCACCCGCAATGTTGCGCACGATGAAGCTCATGAGAGTATCCCTGTAACAAATGAAGAGCAGAGCCATCCCCCATCCGAGGACAGCGCCCAACAGTCCGATGACGAATCCCTGCATGGTAAAAACCGTTCCGACGGAAAGGCGAGAACCGCCCATGGCGACCAGTAAACCGATTTCTCGCGTTTTGCGTAGGACGGAAGTCATTAGGGCGATGGCGATGGCAAAGGCCGCAACAAGACCAATCGGCACCATGATCAGAACCATGAGGTACTCCTCGAATTTCAGAAGATCGAAAAACCAGGCATTCTCCACGAACCATGGAATGACACTCCAATTCTCGCCCAAGGAGGAGCGGGTGTTCATGCAGGCATCTGCCAGCGCTTGCGTGTCGGATGCAACCTCGGGGACAAACTTGAGATTAAACCCGTGAACAACGCCCGGTTGGTCGTTCATTTCCTGCATGAACCGAAGCGTACCGAACAGGGCATCCAAGTGAAAGCCTTGCCACGGGACCTCGAAGATGCCGCCGACCCTAACTTGACGCGGCGGCAACAATTCATCGTCCTTGGCTTTCTCCAACATGGCGGGAGAGTAAATATCGATGACGGAAGCCCCGAATATCTCAAAGGTAAACAGGTCGCCCTTGGCAAAGGGAGTAGAACCGGGCGTGATCTCGAATACGGGAATGCCTTCCCCGAGGTTCTCGATGTTCTTCGCCACTAAAAAAAGATCCTCCCATTCCTCGTCGTAAGAATCAGTGATGCGATAACTTGCATCGTCCTCAAAACGTATTTTCCAAGTTCCCGATTCAACAAAAGGATCAAGCTTGCGAAGAACGATTGTTCCGTTGCCCGCCCGATTCGAACTGGAATTATGATCGGCAGTCAAAATAGCGGCGGCGGGATGGGCTCCCAATTTATCCGCAGCCTTTCGGCTCAGGAATACTACGTCGTCTTGGAGGTCGTCGACCACGGGAAGAGGAGTGATTTTAGAAGCTTCCTCAACCAGCATTTTCGGGGAACCCTCTGCCAGAAACTGCGAAACCGGGATTACGGTATCCCCGCGGATGGGGTCGATACCCATGGCAAAGGGAACGGCCCGATTTCCAAAATGCTCCAAGAGCAAGTGGCCATTTAGGTAAGGAGCCACGGCTTGGACCTTAGGTTGAGACTCCAGTTTCGCCATGTCGTCTTTCCAGTCGCCGGAGGAACCGTATGACATTTCCGCCCGGGCATGTCCTTGGGAATCGATTATGTCGGTTCGAAACTTATCCTGAAACCCGTTCATGAAGGCCACCACGACGATCATGACGTTTACCCCCAAGGCCACTCCAAAAACGGAAAGAACCGAAAAGAAGGAAACACCTCGTCCCGTAGGAAACAGCTGCTTCCAAGAAAGGTAAAAAGCCCAAGGTAATTTCATTTAGCCTGTAAAGATGAGCTATGGGTCCTGCAATTGTTCACTCGGAAGCGGTTTGGTTGTCGTCGAGAATCGGCTCGGGTTCGGAGTCGAACCAATTCTCCCCGATCTTAATCCATTCGCCAACGTCTGCCTCGGGCAGGGGGAAGTCTTCCTCAAAATAAGTAAGGTACACAAGGTATAGAATGATCAAAATCGCACAAGAAACAATAATGGAAAGCACTCGCTTCAAAATACCCACGAGAAGAAAGGCGGACAACACTGCAGCAGTCCAGAGCAGGAGTGGTTCCTGCCCTACGTGATCAATCATTTCCCACACCTCTTCCATCGTACTACTCCCGCCTACACTCCCATATAAACCCTAAGGTTCACTTTCTTCTTCCGGAACGGTTTGAGGTCTATCCGCAAGAAGTCCTGCAACCATAGCTTTTTGACGCAGGGGTTTGACTTCACGCAAGGACAAACGCACCTTTGCCTCGCTACGAGCCGTTTGGGCCGCATATTGGCGAAGCTTGTCCTCCCACACCGACATGACTTCGGGAGCTACGGGCCCTTTGTCGCCCGGAACACGCGCTTCCAATTCCAGGAATCGAGCATATTTAACGGCTAAACCGTCTTGCCGCTCTCGAGTTTCGGCTGCAACTAGTTGGGAATCGGCCAAGTTTTTTTCCGCGGCAAGCCATTCCACCCGCAAACGAGCCATATCCACCTCGTGACGCGAATCGTTAAGAATGGATTGAGAATCAGTTAGGTTTTGCCGAACCAAAGGAGCGTCTTCCCTCAATACGACGGGTTCGCCAAAGGCAAACTTCTCGTACGGAGAAGGGCGGCAACCGAATCCGCACAGAAGCAAAAAAGCCGACGATATTGCAGCTTTTCGCTTACCCGCTCTCTTGGTCACTTCTGCGACCAATTGCCTTTCGAGCTGCGATACCAATGACCTTTGCTGCCTTTGGCCCACATCCCCTTAGCCCATTGCTTGGCTATGTCCGAGGGGGAAACCTTCTCGAGTGCCTTGGCGGTTTGAATAAAGAAAGTTGTGCGATCGGCATTCTCGGCTTTGGCTAGTTTGACCTCATCGTCACCAGCGGATGGACGAACATAAAGTAGACCGTCACTCCCCTCTCCCACCGTACCGGCTTTCTTTGCCGCGATGATTTCCGGTAACCGTTCCTTCATGCGATCCTTGAGATCGGATTTGCCGAAACTAGTTCCGGCAAACATGAGCAGGCATGCTGCAAAATAAATTAATCCTAGAACTTGTCTCATTGTCTCACTCCGGTTTTTTGCCGTTTTCGGCATTGTTTTCCTCAGTATCCAAATCCCCATAAAGATCGTCCAAGAAGCTGTTCACTTCCTTTTCTATCTTGATCGTGATGTTGTGATCGAGGGTGATGTGGTGCTCGGTCTTAATGGTCGTGCAACCCACGAAAGCGAGGACCGCAAAGATAAAAGACAATCGTGTAGTTGATAGCATGGAATAAAACTTACTCTTGGAAGAGGCTTTCGCGCAACTGGATTTTGGAAAAAAATAGAATGTTGTTCAATCCAGCCCGAGAGCTTTGGAGTTCAATTGAAGAAGTTCATCGAATCCGGCAAGAATCTTGGGACGGTAATCGAGGCTTATGGATGTTTTTTTGTCTATCTGCGATTTCCCTTGAACATCGCCCAAGATGCGCCGTTGCCCATCTTCCAGCAGAAAATCGAGCCGAAGACGTTTTACGTCCAAGTCCTTCAGCGCCAACTCCACTTGCCGCAATCGTTTGAATTCGGCTGACCCCGGCTGCATGTCGGAAGTAAGAATTCCATCCGAACGGTAGCGAAGACGCCCGGGCGTCCGGGGATTAAGTTCGAGATAGCCTCCGACGTAATCCCATGCTCCGTCTCGATTGCTCAGAGGGATAAGACCTGAGAACTTTCCTTCGACTTCACCGTCGAACTTCTTGAGGAGAGCGACAACTCGACTACCGTCTACGTCGCGCAAGCGAATGGCCAATTTCTTTTCTTTGTCCTCCAACTTAAAGCGAGTCGGTTCGAAAACGACTTCGCCGCCAAACAAGCTCGCATTCCCTTCATGGAGTGCGAAGGTTCCCTTGGCTTCAAGAGAAAACAGGAGGCGAACGTCTAGGAGGGCAAGTTCCCCATAGCGAATAGCGTCGACACGCAATTCTTGGGGACCCTCAGAAACAAGAGGATCAAGGGAAGAGAGAGTAATTGTGCTCCTAATACCTTCCACTTTTACGGAGAGATCGGGTACATTGAAGGTGGAAGCGTTAAGGTCGATGGACACGCTCCCATTCTCGAATTGCTCAATAGTGATCTTGGCAGGATTCAGTTCGTAGGCGGAACCGTCGAAAGTGAAAGCCAACGA
>CAWVZQ010000191.1:0-5764 GCA_963934405.1 uncultured Opitutales bacterium
GACCGGCTTTTCCTTTTCGCCGCATGAAGCAATGCCCAAGACTAACAAGACTAGAACTGAATATTTCTTTAAAATTTCCATTTTACGGGATTGTTGAACAATTCGAAGGGAATACAGTTGTACAAGTTGGCTGAAACTTCAACCATGATATCCAAGCCCAAGAGGTCAAGCTAACATCTGTCGTTGCTCTTGCCTTTGGAAACGGATGGGACTCAGTTTTGCCAGCTGCTTGTCTTGGGATTTTCCCGTAAGTGGATTAGTTTGCTTCATTCGCCCTATACCTTTTGCCGTTCAACATCGTTCCGATCCAAGTGTAGCGGATAAAGTAACGGTAGGACAGAAGAAGAATGGTGGTCGTCAAAAAACACACTAAAATGAATTTTAGAAAGCTCGGAAATTCCCAATGAGCAACTAAGGCTTGCAGGATTTTGACGAGAGGAAGATGAGCGATGTAAAGCCAGTAGGCAGAGTCTGAAATAAAGCGGATCTTCGGGCTCTCTCCCGAAAAGAACTGCCGAAAGGCTCCCATCAAACCAAACATCATCTGCCAGACGAAGAGAGCCGAACAAAGGGTGATCAGTTCGTAACCCCACTCGACGTCTTTCCTTTCCATTAGGCTAAGCGCGATCACGAAGACAACCAGCGAAACCAGAATGTTGATGGGCCATAAACGACCGATCTTTTTATGGAAGCCTTCGTTGGGAAAGCAGATGGCTCCGTAACCAAAGAATAGGCCGTAGTAGCCCAGTGCTATGAGATCGGGCGTAAGGTTTACCGAGGTCGAGGGACCGAATTCATCCTCCATGAAATATTGGGCCGAGAAGGTGAGGGGAAGAAGCCAAAGCAGTCGGATGGGTGACTCCGCGAGACATCTTGCTAGACCGGCCAGTCGGGCGACGCTCAATACTTTTGCCAAAAGGACAAAGGCTAAAGTCAGGTAGACCAAATAGTAGAGAAACCATAGATGAAAGGTACCTAATTGACCGTTGATAAAGTAGTTCCTGGTGAACCAGTTGCCTTCATCAAATTCCATTTCTTCCACGCTTGAAAGGTTGGAGCTATCGTCGGTGACCAGAAGTTTCATCACCTCTTTTCTTCCCTTCTTTACATCGGACCATGATATTGAAATTTGCAGAAGATTTCGGGCCACCATTTGGGTTGTCTCTCGACTGTCCATCAGCAAGTCCACGGGACGGTTTCCGTCCTGATTCCTCAGCTCCGGGTCGGCTCCTTTTTCAAGTAAAACCAGCACGCTTTCCGTCCGCCCGAAAAAGGTCGCGAAATGCAAGGGGGTATTTCCTACGTTACCCATTGAGTTTACCTCAGCCCCCTTGTCGGCAAGTAACTTGGCTGTTTTGGATTGCCCCATAGTCGCCGCCCATTGAAGTGGTGTTAAGTAATTGTCGTATGTCCCGCCTATGTCGGCACCCTCGCTTAGGAACTTTCCGATCGTCTCTAAATCTCCATGCTTAGCCGCTTGGCCTAGATTGTTTAAATCCCTTTGATTCTCCTTCTCTGCTTTATTTATCCAGTCGTCGAAGGTTCCTGTGTTTTTTTGTATTGGAAAGAGAAAGAGTCCGAATACGAAAAAGGGGAGAACGATGCGTTTACTACGATGTATAAGCAATCCGCGCGACCCTCGTCCTTGCCACATCATCATTGTGAAGAAACCGCTTACGAAGAAAAACAAGGGCATGCGAAAGCCATGAATGAACATCATTGGTATCCCATACAACTCGGACTGGTGTATGTCGTGTATGTTCCATATTGGCCAACCGGTAAAAGAGGCCAAGCCGTGTAAAACAATGCCAAGCAACATGGCGAAAGCCCGTAGGGCATCGAGGTCGTGGAACCTTGTTTTGTCCAAATTACTTGCCGGCAATGGCCACCTTGGTGTTTTCCATCTTAAGCCAAGGGTCGGTTACGATTGTGACAATGGTGATGAGATCCATTTCTACCTTATGGTCTTTTCTGGTCGGAGGGTGTCTTGGAACCATTCCGAGGAGCTTTCGTAAGGGTCTTCACCTTGACCAGGGTGTATACGATGGGTTTGGGAGTAAGACCCTCTATGCTTACGACCAAAGTATTTTCGTCCTTCTTGGTATAGCGTCTTTGCATGACTCCTTCCACTCCCTCTCCCGTAACGAACCCGAGGCCAAGGATGGCTTCGCCGTCCTTGACTTCCCATTTTCCGAGAACGCTGGTGCCTTTGCTGTCCGTACCCGCGTGGAACATGGTGTCGTCCTTGGCGTTGCGCCCCATGATGGCCACGCTGTTTGTGCCGAAGGCCGTGCCGGTGACCAAGATGGCGTGATCCTTCACTTTCCAAGCGTAGGTGACCTTCCTATTCTGGCCCTTGGTCATGGGATCAACCCAGGTGCCGATGATTCCATCCCATTTCGATTCCTTTAGTACGTCGCCAAGGGTTTCGGCATAGCTCGTTACTCCGCCGAGCATGAACAAGATGGCCGCCAAGGCCGCGAACTTTGTCTTACAGTATGAAACGTTCATGGGTCTCTCTTTTGATTGAGGGTCGTGGATGGTTTCGTCGAAAAGGGGTTACGAAGCAAAGGATGGGGAACGAGTTGAGGTAAGGCTAGCAAATGTCATTAGGCTTGAGAGAAGAATTCGTTCACAACCGCTTGGGGTTGAAGGGGGTGGTCGGTGTCTTGCCGCTGGCTTTTTTCACCAGCAACTTGCGGAGGCTTTTCATGACCGCCTTGCTTTGCTTGTCGGGCTTAATGGCGAGGTTGTCGAATTCCATCGGATCGGCGTGGTGATCGTAGAGTTCGACGCCATGCTCGCCTTCTCCCCAGTCCGAGTAGCGCCAGCGCTCGGTGCGTATGCTGCGTCCCATGACGGGCTCGGCGAGGCGGTTGTCCGCCGGGCGCAGGACTTGGGTGATGGCGTATCCGTCCCATGGGGCGATGGGGTTTTGCAATAAGGGTTGAAGCGATCGTCCCTCAACGGCCTTGGGAGTGGACAGGCCGGCCAAGTCGGTCAAGGTGGGGTAGATGTCGACGAATTCCACGATGCGTCGACAGGGCTGTCCATTGCCCGCTGCGCCGGGTGCCTTGATGATGAGCGGGGCCCGGGCGCCCTGCTCGAAGAGGGTGCGTTTTTGCCAGATGCCGTTGTGTTCGCCGAGGTGGTAGCCGTGGTCGCTCCAAAAGACCACGATGGTGTTGTCCGCGAGATCGAGGCGCTCGAGGGCATCCATCATGCGGCCGACTTGGGCGTCGACGAAGGAAACGCAGGCGTAGTAGGCCTGCATCGCCTTGCGGCAGGTCAGTTCGTCGAGGTTGTAATTGGGCACGGGGCAATTGTGGGCGAAGGCGGCGGTGGGTATGTCGGCGCGATCGTCTTTCGGGGCATAGGGCAGGCGCATGTCCTTCAAGGGGTACATATCAAAATACTTTTTCGGCGCGACGTAGGGTGTGTGTGGTCGAAAGAAACCCGCCGCGATGAAGAACGGCGTGTCCTTCCTTTGCTCCATCAGCTTGATTGCCTCGGTCGCGATCATACCGTCGGTTTGCTCCTCGTCCTTGCCGTCGGCCGCGAGCCAACTGAGGGCACCGCTTATCTTGCGGTGCGGTTCGGCATTGAACACAAGGTGTTCGTCCGTTTTGTCGCGCCCCTTCGGGTTGACCGTCTTTTGCCAGGAAGGCGGGTCGTCGAAACCGTCGGTCCCTATGCTGGCGGGAACGTTGTAGTGGTAGATTTTCCCCACCCGTCCAGCCCACCAACCGCTTTTCATAAACCGTTGCGAAAGGGTAACCGCGTTCGGCACCTCGTCGCGAAAGTGGCGGTCCAAGTCGTAGACCTTGATGGTGTCCGGGCGTAGGCCCGTCATGACCGATGCCCGTGTCGGGTTGCAGAGCGGCAATTGGTTGTAGGCCCGCAAGAAACAGACCCCTTGGCCAGCCAGTTTGTCAATGTTCGGGGTTTGGGCGAGGCGGTCGCCGTAACAACCGAGCGAACTGGCTAGGTCGTCCACCGAAATGAATAAAACATTGGGCTTAGCGGAGGCATGCCAGCCAAAGGCGCTTACGATTATGAAGGTGAAGGCGGCTAGGAATCTCATGGTGCCAAGAATTATCAAGTTACGATTACGAGTTCGCAAGGAAAAGCCAAACTGACTCCCATTTGTTGGTAACTCAATTATGCGAAGTCATCACTTTTGGACCTTCTCAAACTTGAAGTAGTCGATGTCGCCCGTGCTGCCCGAAGGGCCTTTGCTCTCCATCACTACTCGGATGACTTGTCGACCCTTGGTGAGTTTGACTTTTTCTATTTTGAGAAGTTTCAGGATCTGCCATCCACCGGTATCGGGTATCTGAATGGGGCCAGTGATGTTTTTTCCTTTAATGGCAAGGTGAAAGACGCCGCCTTTCTTGTTTGAGGCCACTGGGATTTCCAGGCTGTAGGTGCCGGTTTGCTGGACTTCCACAGTGTAGTTCAGCCACTCGCCTTCCCGTGTCCAACCCAGTCCGTGACCATTGGAAGCGTCCGGTCGTTTTTCTATGTCCACTTGGGTGGGACCGCGATAGTTTGCTCCGTGGTTTTTCTTGTCCAGGTCATGATAGGCGACTCCAGGGTTTCCCTCGTCATAATGCTCCGCTTCGATCTTTCCGGGAATTTCGTGAACCTTGCCTTTGTACGGTTTTGAATCTGCGCCGGTGACGGCTGTAATCAGAGCGAGTAAAGTGCACAGCATGAGTTTCATGGTCGTTTCTCCATTATTTTTTCTTTGGTTTTCTTGGTTTCTTGGGCTGGCCGGGCCGATCGGGCGATCGGGCCTTTTCAGGGCGTTTCATCAATTGGGTCGTTCGTTTGTTCTTCTTGATGTCGGCAATGTGGGTGAGGTAGACGGCCTGCAGGCGCTTGGTGAGTTCGGGGTGTTGGTCGGCGAGGTTCTTGGTTTCGCTTATGTCGGCCACCGTGTCGTAGAGCTGGACGGGTTCGGTCGAGAGGTTGTTCTTTTTCGCATCGCGTCTTCCGCCCTTGCCTTCCTGCCAAGGATAGAACTTCCATTTTCCACTGCGCACCGTGCCGGGTCCGTGCATCAAAACATAGTGCTGATGGGGGCTCTTGGCTCCGGTCTTGCCCGCCATCAGGGCCAAATGTCTTTCCCGTCGATTCTACGGTCGGACAGCTTGCCGCCGCTCAACTTGGCGAGGGTGGGCAGTAGGTCGATGGTGGCGGCCACTTCATGGCATACCTTGCCGGCTGGTATTTTGCCAGGCCACCACATCACGGTGGGTTCGCGTATGCCACCATCGTAAACGCTGCCTTTTCTGGCCCGCAAGGGGAGCGAGCTACCCACTGCGGCCCCGTTGTCGCTGGTGAACACGACCAAGGTATTGTCACCAATGCCGAGGTCCTTGACCGTTTTGAGGATTTGACCGACCGACCAGTCCACTTCCTCTATCGCGTCCCAGATCAGCTTCCCGGTTCGGCCTTCGAATTCCTTGGAGACCGCCAGCGGCAGGTGCACCATGGTGTGAGGGAGGTAAAGAAAGAAGGGGTTATCCTTGTTTTTGGTAATGAATTTGATCGATTCCTCGGTGTATCGCTTGGTCAGGGTCTTCTGGTTCGCCGGATACTCGATTACCTCTTCGCCCCTCATCAGGGGAACCCAATTCCTTTTCTTATGTCCCGCTTGTACTTCCTCCTTGGTCAGGCCCTCGCGCACTATCAGATCCTTGGCCAGCTTGTTTGCCGGGTCGATCCACATGTCGTTGCTGTAGGGCACGCCGTAGTA
>CAWVZQ010000192.1:0-5758 GCA_963934405.1 uncultured Opitutales bacterium
CCCATGCACCGATCATTCCCAACGATGAATTCGACGGGAAGTCGGGAGCCGGACCCTATGGCGATTTTGTCTACGAAACCGATGATGCTTGTGGACGAATTATCAGGGCACTCGAGCAGAGCGGACAGGCAGATAATACGATAGTTATTTTCACTGCTGATAATGGCCCTGAAAAGTATGCTTATAAACGCGATCAAACTTTTGACCACTGGTCAGCTGAGCCTTTCCGGGGATTGAAGCGGGATATTTACGAAGGCGGTCATCACGTTCCTTTCATCGTCAAGTGGCCAGGGGTCACCAAGGCGGGAAGTACCTGTGATAAGTTGGTTTCCCAAATTGATTTCATGGGAACAATTGCTTCTTCACTCGGGTACAAACTACCGGATGGTGCTGCTGAAGATTCTCATGACCTGTTGCCTTTGCTGAAGGGAAAAAAAGCTAATCCGCGATCCGTCCATGTTCATAATACAAGGACGGATGCTTGGGCCATTCGGGTGGGTGAATGGAATTTAGTAACTGGGAAGTCAGGATATCATTCGGGCCGGGTAAAGGCATGGGAAGAAAAACGGAATTATCCCGAGGATGATGATGACCCGGTCGAGCTATACCATTACTCCAAGGATATTAGTCAGCGAAATAATCTGGCGAAGAAATTTCCCCAAAAAGTTAAGCAATTAGAAAAGGAGCTGAAGCTGGCCAGAGAGCGAGGCTTTACCGCTCCGAGGTTGCTCGGTAACGAATGATCTGAAGTATATGAAGTCCTTCCCGAGGGGAGGGGCCGCAAGATCTTTGAGTGGAACTCACTTCTTTACTGGATGGTATCATTTGTTCAAGAAGATCTCACTGGTAACGACCTCGCGGAGCAGATCCTTGAGCCCAGTTTTATTCTTCAAGGATAGCTCGACCAACCGATCAATCTCAGGCCGGTCAGAGACCTCCATGGTACGTCCGGTGGCATAGGTGAGTAACTTGGTAGAGAGATTTCGTGAGAATTGGCGGAAGTCGGCAGTCATGATCTTTTTGAGCCCATCAAGATCCTTGAATGTTTTGCCGTCCGGCATCCGCCCGGAGGAGTCGATCCGATGTCCGGACTCATACTGCGTTCTCAATTGTCCGGTGGCATCGAAGTTTTCGAGGGCGAAACCGAGAGGGTCGATTTTTTTGTGGCAGTCGTTACATGACTGGATAGTGCGGTGTTTGGCATACAGTTCGCGGATAGTCAGTTCACCCCGTGCATCGGGTTCGGGCAGGTCGAGGTCAGGAGGTGGTGAGTCGGGTGTGGTTCCAAGTAAGTTTTCGAGAATCCAAATGCCCCTGACAACCGGTGAGGTGTCTACCCCGTTGGCGGAGGCAGTCAGGACGGAGGCTTGCCCGAGAAGTCCACCACGCAAAGGTTTTCCGGCTAGGGAAACCTTGCGGAAGGCCGTCACGGTATTGACCTTTCCAGGCAGGCCATAATGTCTCGCCAGGTTTGAATTGATAAAAGCAAAGTCGGCGTCGATAAAGCGGGAGACCGGTAAGTTTTCGTCGATGAGATGGCGGAAAAATATCCGGGATTCCTCAATCATTGCCTCGTTGATGCGGTTCCGGTGAAATTCGTAAAATTTAATCGGATCAGGGGCCATCTCGACGATGTTGTCGAAGTGCAACCATGACCAGGCAAAGGAGTGGATGAACTCGTCCGAGCGAGGGTCAGACAGCATGCGCTCGAGATGTTTTGCAAGAGTTTCGGGATTCCTCAGTTTCCTTTCGGTTGCATCCTTGAGTAGTGCTTCGTCCGGCATGGTGTTCCAAAGAAAATAGGAAAGCCGGGAGGCGATCGCATAATCGTCTAGCTCATCGCCGTTTTCCTGAAGGTAGAGAAACCTTGGGGAGCACAGGATCGCTTCGATGGCGCTGCGAAGGCCCTCGGGGCTGGTTCTCACGAGGCGAAGGTAGGGTGCTATTTGCTCTTCGCTTACTGGTCTACGGAAGGCTCGGGTTGCGAAGGCGCGGACGATTTCATCGTCGGACTGTCCTTCCTTGCCCCAAATCATCTCGTGGCTGGCGGGCGGCCATTGTTGGTATATGGGACCGGTCTCGATTGCCCGATGGATGGTGATACGGGGCGCATCGACCTTCTCAAAACGGTCGATCAGAAGTTTTCCATAGCGTGAGTTTTGTTCCCGTTTGGGGAGTTCGCGAAAAGTTTCCAAGTCAAATCCGGGGTCAACCAGAAGAATGGGGTCGACCACCCCCCAATACCCGTTGCCAAAGCCGACCTCGACTCTCCATTCCTTGGGGAGCCAAATTCTTTTTTTGATTACCACCCGCTCTTCGTCCGGTAAGTCGATGGCGTGAACCAAGGTGCGCGGACGGGTTTGCACGGCGGATGATTTATTGGGAGCCGTGATGTAAATCTCAAAGCGATGTAGATCTTCGGGCCGATACACCGGATAGTCTTTTCGACGCTGGGCACCAAAGACTTTTGTTAGGTTACCTCTCCCTTGAGACTCGACCTCGAAGGTGAAGTCATAATATCCGTCGTGGGTGGCTCCGTCTCTACAGTTCGTAAGGGATTGACCTCTCGGATCACCAGGAGCCCGTTCGTCGTTGCTGGTCAAAACGGCGTAGGATCGAGTGGCGTCGTCTCTTCCCATGCTGAAATTCTTGGGGCGGTTTTTACCTTCCTGACGCAGGCTGTAAGTAACGGGTTCGGGCTTATGGCCGGTAAAAGTGGACCGGTCCACCAAGCGTCGGGCGACTTTCAGGTATTGACGGAGAAGGAAATCTGACATTTGCAGAGCTTCGCCAAGGTTGTCGAAGCCCTCGAGTTTGTCATCGGCTGGAAAGGCCTCAGTCGGGTCGTCGACTGTTAGGTCAAGAAGAAGTAAATCCCGTATTGTGTTGCGGTACTGCACACGGTTGAGGCGGCGCAAAGTAACTTGCTTGGGCTTGGCGTTCGCAGTGGTCTTTGACAGAAGTGTCCGCATGTGGGAAAGAATGTCCGAACGCTCATTGGCAAGAGGTCTTGGTTCCTCCTCCGGAGGCATTTCCCCGGAATCGATTCGGTCTATGACTTCCTGCCAAAGCTCGGTTTTATTTTCTTCGGTCCGGTCCCAAGCCTCACCATCGAGCC
This sequence comes from uncultured Opitutales bacterium, assembly GCA_963934405.1. Taxonomy (GTDB): domain Bacteria; phylum Verrucomicrobiota; class Verrucomicrobiia; order Opitutales; family Seribacteraceae. Next base: position 3,119 of record CAWVZQ010000192.1, read on the forward strand.
TAAGTTTGCCCTTTTGTTTATCCTCTCCGTGACAACGGATACAATGTTGCTCGAAGAAAGCTTGTGGATTTACGGCACTCGCAAAAGGGGCAAGCAAAGCCACTGATGCGAGGCAGAGGATTGGACGATGCATAATCAAGACAAGCCAGTCAAGGTGCCGCTGCTTCGGTTGAAGTAGTCTTGTTCGGCGTCCATCTGCTGGAGCATGCTAAGGAAAAGGTTGCACAGTGGCTGTTTGCGTCGGGCATCCAGATGACGGCCGTGTTTCCATCCCCCACCTGCGAGGATGAGGGGAAGGTCTACGTTGCTGTGCCGGCTTCCGCTTCCCAGTCCGGAGCCAAACAAGACCTGAGTACTTTCGAGAAGAGGGCGTTCCTCCGCATCCTTTACATCCTTTAGCCGCTTGATAAAGCGGGCTAAGTTTTTCATCAGAAATTCCTCCACAATTGCCAACTGGGCTAGCACTTCTTCACGTTGGCCATGGTGCGAGAGGGTGTGGTAGCTGTCTGTCACGCCCTCCAATCCCCAATTACAGTTATTGGCGGCCATTGAGACGATGCGGGTCGAGTCTGTCTGCAAGGCCAGTAACATCAAGTCCATCCAGATTTCGACCTGATTGCTGCCAAGAGCATCGTCCCGGCTTCCCGCAGCGATGCTGTTCATTCCTTTATCCTTGATTCGGGGCTTGCCCTTGTCGACCCATCCCTTGGAAATCTCAATTTTCTTTTCGGTTTCCCGAATCGAGTCGAAGTACTCTTCGAGCTTGTGGCGGTCGTTGCCGGAGAGTTCATGTCGCAATTTACGTGCGTCCTCGAGGATTGTATCCAAAATACTACCGCTTGACATTAAGGCGGCCCGGTTGAACTTTTTCTCTTCGTCGGTGTCGTTCACGAACATGAGCTTGAAAGCATCACTGGGTTTCTCCAAGGCCGGGACACGTACTCCAGTGCGGGTATAGCTCATGCCGTCCCGCCAGAAGACAAGAGATGGGAACCGGGTCTGGTGACCTACCAACTCTGCGGCTCTTTGGTCGACAGTAAGGTTCCCATCAGGGTAACCGGCCCGCTCAGTACTCTTGATGCCACTTAGGAGAGTATGGTTGGCTGCGTGGCCTCCATTCACTCCGTGGTCGAGACCGGAAAAGGCCGTGAAGTCCTGTTTGAGTTCGGCGAGGGGAGCAAGGGTGGGGGAGAGGGTCCAGTTTTCTCCTGTGTCTTTTGGGTGAAACTTGTCCACCACCATCCCGAAAGGAACGGATACGACGGCCATCCGTTTGGCTTTCAATGAACCGGCGGCATGTGCACGGGGAGCAAGAGACTCCATCATGGGGAGGGCAAGGCTGACTCCCATACCCTTGATGAAGGATCGGCGGTTTGTTCTAGTGATCATAACATGATTTTGTCTTAGAGCACTTTTCCCGCAAGCCTAAATACATCCTGATTCCAAAGTTTTTTCCTGATTAAGTAGGGTAGAGCTCCACCATAAGTACATTGAGTGGAGAGCAAAACCTGGCCAACAAATTACTTACCTGTCAGAATCTTTGGCGTAAGCCCAACCATGTCCCGTTCCAATGCGATCGTCGGACCTAGAGAGCTTTGGGATCTTGCCCAAAGGGGCGAGGGTCTTGACCCAAGCTTTGTGCTTCGAGGATAGTCGATTCACGATTTGCGGGTGTTTCTTTGCCACATTCTTCTCTTCCTTCGGATCAGTTACCAGGTCGAATAATTGCCAGTCATCCTTGGCATACTTTTTATAGAGTCTCCATTTCTTCCAGCGTACAGCAATGAGATGTCTTCTTTCAGCATCTCCCGGTTCGTTGTTGAGCCAGAAAAGATACTCGTGGGGCTCTTCCTTTTTTTCACCGGTTAGATAAGGAATGAGGTTCACCCCGTCGCAATGCTTCGGGATGGGCAAACCGGCCACCGAGGCGATGGTGGAATAGAAATCGAAGTTGGCGATTTGCTTGTGGTAGTCCTTGCCTTCGGGGACGACCCCGGGCATCGAGAAAATGGTTGGTACGCGCACCCAGCCTTCTTGTTGGGTGCCGGACCCTTTGCCTCCCCGGTAGGGAGCGGAGGATCCTTCCTCACCGATGTTGGCTCCGTTGTCGCTGGAGAAAATGACCAGCGTGTTCTTGCGCAGACCGTGTTTGGTCAAGGTTTTCAAGAGTTTGCCCACCTGATCGTCGACCGAGACGATAGCTCCGGCCAATTTGCTCCGTTTTCCTTTCGCGGTGGTGCGTTCGGTCAGGCTCGGCGGAGCCTCGTCGTTTTTCGAATGCACCGCTTCGGGCGACCAGTAGAGAAAGAAGGGTTTGGCCTTGTGGCGTTCGATGAAGGTGACGACGTTGTCTCCGTCGTAGTCGGTCAGCCACTGGGTCTTGCCGGCCTTGTTCTTGCAGAAGTATTTCGATCCCTTTTTCTTGGGTGGTTTCTGCGCGACCTCCGCGAAGCCGACTTGGAGCGGACCTTGAACTTTCGAACCGATGTCCCACTTGCCGATCTGCCCGGTGACATAACCGTTCTCACCCATGAACTTGGCGAGGGTGGGGCGGTCTTCGGGGATGGGCAGTCCGCGTGACATCCCGTACTTGCCGAAGCGTTGGCCGTATTGGCCCATCATCAGAGCGCAGCGGCTTGG
>CAWVZQ010000193.1:0-5745 GCA_963934405.1 uncultured Opitutales bacterium
CCTAGGTCGTCAAGTCGCCGCGAGAGGCCATAGCCAAAGAATAATTTCCATGCCCGATTGACAAAGGCTCTAGAGGCGAGGGGGTTTTCCTTGGACACGACCCACTTGGCCAAGTCCATTCGACTGGCTCGCTTGTCGCCCGTTTCGAGTGTACCCAGGAAAGACGGTATGGCGGGCTTTACTTCTTCGCCGGACTTATCGAGCCAGTTTCCCCGAGGGAGAATTTTCACCATGCGGGGATTCGTGGATTGGGAAACGAGCATGGAGCGTTCGCCCGAACCTTTTGTCATGGCCTCCTCTCTGGCCTTCAATTTGGCGAGTTCGTCCTTATCCTTGGCGAACTTGCCGGCACTCGGTTGATGGACATAAGCTAGGTAGTGGGAGCGAAGCGTCTTTTTCTGATCCTCGTTTCTTTTGTTCTCGGCAATCTTAAGGGCGGCCTGGACGTCAGAGGGCAAATCCTTGGAATTCTTGTTTTTGCCGGCCCAAACCTTTAGGGAGAACGCGGAATCCTTGGTGGGATCCACCACGGTGATGATCCCCGCCTTGTCCCAATAGACCTTTCCGTCAAACTGCGTATAGGCCCAACCGTTCAACTTGGAACCTGCCTTGAGACCGACTTGTGCAGGATTCACTTCCAGTCTTACCCATTTTCCGGTCTCCGGAAGAGGCCCCATCTTTCTCTTGCTGACCGTACCCTCCTTGCCGAAATTAATTTTAGATTCGCCCCAGTAGGCGCGATGTTCCCAAGTCCCGTCATTGAACTGAAGCATGATTTGCTTGGGAGGATTCAGGGTGTCGAGATAAACGTAAGTGAAGAGGATTGAACCCTTTGCCAGATCAAGGGTTGGGTTGGCCGCGTTAAAGAAATGCTGTTTCTGGCCTTTCGCCTCACGAACACTAGATTTTTGCCCGCTGAATACCGGTTCTGGCTTACTTACGAACTTCCATGGCGTATCTCCCTGGGCACTAGCTCCTGGGGGCACGGCGTCTTCAATCCAGATCTTTTCGACGGGTTCCGGCTTCTTGTCCAGTTTTGGTTCTTCGTAGGAAATTTTCGAGGCTTTCAAAAACAATTCCTTCTTCAAGGCTTCCTGTTGCTTCTTGATTGCGACCAGCTCCTCGTTGGCTTTTTGCACCGGAGCCAGCCACTTGCTTGCCGTGGCAGATGGAAGCTTGAAGTTCGGAGCCCTTCGACCAAGTACCTTTTCTTTGATGTCAGCGAAGAAGGCCGCGAGGGAATAAAAATCTTTGGTGGTGATCGGATCGTACTTGTGGTCATGGCACTGAGCGCAGCCAGTGGTGGCGGCTAGCCAGACGTTGCCGAAGTTTCGAACGCGGTCCGCCTGATAAATAGTGACGTATTCGTCGGCTTGCGCTCCGCCTTCTTCGGTGGTTTGTAGGAGTCGATTATAGCCAGAGGCAACCTTCTGCATGGGAGTTGCCTCCGGAATGAGATCACCGGCAATGTTCTCGATCACGAATTGATCGTAGGGGAGGTTTTGGTTGAAGGCGCCTATCACGTAGTCCCGGTACGAGGAGACCTCCATGAAGTTGTCGCTGTGATATCCTGCCGTGTCGGCAAAGCGCACAAGATCTAGCCAATGCACGGCCATTCGCTCACCGTAGCGAGGGTCATTCATGAGGTGGTCAACAAGTTTTCCGTAGGATTGATCGGAGGAATCCTTGAGAAACGCATTAGCTTCCTCGGGGGTTGGTGGAACGCCAAGGAGATCAAGGTAGAGCCTTCGCAGAAGCGTTGCTTGCACGGCTTCGGAAGATGGCTTGAAGCCAGCCTTGTTGATTTGGTCGAGCAACAGTTGATCCACTTCATTGCGAAGGAATGAATCTTTCTTTTGTATTGTAGGAAGCTTCGGCTTACTTACGGGACGATAAGCCCAATGTTTTTCATACTCACCGCCCTCCGCTATCCATTGCTTCAAGATTTCAACCTGATCAGCAGACAGTTTCTTGCCGCTTTTCTTTGGCGGCATATGGTCGTCCTCGTCCTCCGTGGTGATGCGAGCGAATAGTTCGCTCTCGTTAGGCTTTCCCGGCACGATAGCTTGATAACCGCCCAAGTCGACTAGAGGACCTTCGGGGACATCGAGTCGCAGCTTTGCCTTGCGGGTCTTTTTGTCGGGACCATGGCATTGAAAGCAGGCTTCCGACAAGATAGGTCGCACGTCACGAGTGAAATCAACCTTACCGAAAATGATTCCTGATGTCGAAAATGAAAGGGCGTAAATGAAGCAATGGCGCAAAATTTTCATATGAGAAATAAAATTTACAGTCCTAGGGTCATAGGTGAAAGCGAAAAACGGAATAATACAAAAAAGAATGATTGCGGGGTCATGAGGAATTTGAGTGGTCGGAAAGCTTCATCTCAATCGGAGCATAGGTTGGAGAAGGTGCTGTTTTTTCAGTATGTCCGTAAAAGATGAGTGCGATCACTCGTTCGTCGGGGGGTGCATTGGGTATGCCGACCACTTTACGGAAGTCCGGATGCTTCCACGCCGGTCCAGTACTCCACTTTGCTGCGAAACCAAGGTTATGGAGGAGCAAAAGTAGGTTTTGGCAAATGCAGGCACAGGTCGCATAGTCTTCTTCAATGACGGCGGGTTTGCTGGCAACGAGTTCGGATGAGCGGTCGGTAAAACAGGTGACTACGATCAATCCCGGCGAAGAACCCCACTCTTCGGTTTTTTTCGCGGCCCGTTCACTGAGGAATTCGTCAGGAGAATCCCCGGCAACTATTTCACCAAAAAGCCTGCCGACTTCCTTGATACGAGATTTGTCCAAAAGGTAGAAACGAGCAGGTTCCGTTCGGTGGTGATTAGGTGCTTTACGAGCAACGTCTATGGCATTGCGAACAGCAGCATGGTCAGGTTCTTGGTTGTTGAACCATGATGGCTTTGAGGTTCGACGGCTAGAAATCAACCGCTCCAGATCATTTTGAGGAACGAACATTGTTTGGTTCGTGGTCAAAGTATTAGGTTCTGCCAAACACCAGAGAAACGTTGGCTCCACCAAAACCACTGCTGTTGCTGAGAATACGTTCCGCTTGGCGATCAATTGTTTCGCGAAGCAGGTCCAAGTGACCAATTGCATCGTCGGGCTCATCCACATTGGCCGAACCCGGGAGAAATCCGTCCTTTAAGGCGAGGCAGCAAAAGCCGGCTTCCATAATGCTGGAAAGGGAGAGTCCATGACCGGTAAGAGCCTTGGTGCTGGAGAAAGAAATACTTTGTGGTTCAGGGAAGACTTTCTTGATGGCGCACAGTTCGGAGGCATCACCGATCGGGGTGGATGGAGCATGGGCGTTTACGTAGTCGATTTGAGAAGGTTCTGTCCCGGTGTCGCAAAGCGCTTTTCTCATTGCATCTTCGAGTCCCCTACCTTCCGGATGGGATATCGCTACGTTGTGTCCATCGGAAGCTTGCCCCCAACCAAGAAACTCAGCGTAGGGAGTCGCTCCTCTTCGATTTGCTTCTTCCTCCGCTTCGAGAACTAAGCAGACGGATCCTCCTGTGCCGACGAAACCATTGCGGGTCTTGTCGAAAGGTCGTGATGCTCGAGCTGGGTCTCGGTCAAGTGACAGGGCCCTCATCCCGGTGAAAGGGACGATGCTTTCGAAGTTACAATCTTCCGCTCCCACCACAAGCATCCGTTTCTGGCGTCCGAGCCTAATCTCGTCCAATGCGGTGCCAAGGGCATGACCTGAAGAAGCGCAGGCGGAGACCAAACCTGCAGAGGAACCTCGCACTCCAAGTGCAGCAACCAGATTAAAGCTAAGAGTGCCTGCAATGGATGCTATGATTGCGAGGGGGTTGCAGGCCATCACGCCAAGGTCGTCCATCTTCTGGAAATGCTTGTGAATGCTTCTCATTGAACCGCCGGAAGCCGTGTATAACCCGGAGTCAGGATTCGAGAGATCTTCTTGCGACAATCCGGCGTCCTCGATTGCTTGCCGTACTGCGCTCCAAGCGTAGAGAACATGAGGCGAAAAACTACGTATGAGCGTGCGAGGCACTTGGTATGCAGCGGGATAAGTCCAGTCCTCAGGATCTGTCGACTCAAGGTCGAACTCCTTGACTGTCCCCGCCACTTTCACAGGCGATGATTCAACTTGAAGCTCAGGGTGGTTTTCTATACCGGAAACCAGTTTACGCAAACTATCCGTAACAGTGATCCGATCATTCCCAATGCTGGTGATGAATCCGATTCCGGTAACAAAAATCTTGTGGTCCATGAAGAAGTTAAACTAGGCTCTGCTGTTTGGAGTGAGCAACGCTAAATGACTGACGCATATAGTGAGGAGGCACAGATGGATGAACTTGCCTATTGTTCACTGTTTGGGTTTTTGGGAATAGGCAAACCATCGACGTAATTGATTTCTTCAACTAGCGTCCCCTCGGAATCCCAGTTTCGCCAGATTCCATAGGGAATGCCTTTTTCGTGCCGCTGCTCGCGCCACTTGACTCCATTGGGATGCCAAATGGTCGACAATCCATCCTTTTCGCCGTTAAGAAAAACGCCGGCCATTTTCTTTTTTCCGTCGGGATACCACATGGTGAAAGGACCATTGTTTTTTCCGTCCTTCTTTTGCCCTCGCCAACGCGGCAAGCCGTTGCCGTAAAAGGTGGTCCAGAAACCCTCTGCTCGGCCCTCCTGTAGTTCTCCTTCGAAAATCTTGCGGTTTTGTTCGTCCAGACCTACTGTCGAACCATCAGCCTGACCGTTTTTCATTTCGTACAACTGTCTGCCGTCGGAAGTTTTTACGATTCCATCGAATCGAGATCGATTTACCTCGGGATTCTGGAATAGGTCGTCTTCATAGATCGCCTCCTCAGTCCTGTCCTCCAATTCCTTTTCGCCGCAGGATTGGATCAACATAGCGGAAAGGAGAAAGGCAAACGTGCGCGAAGTCTTCAGAATAGTAGGGTGAAGTCCTCAGGAACGGGTCATGAAAAACATTCTAAAAGCTCTCTCAGAAGGGGTACTGATTGAGTGGTGGAGCCGATCGGGCTCGAACCGACGACCTCCTGCATGCCATGCAGGCGCTCTTCCAACTGAGCTACGGCCCCTATCAAAAGAAAAATCAACCATATACGCTCCGGGCTTTGCGTCCAGAGCAAAAGTGAAATGCGCAGAGACTTCAGGAGTCTGGAGTCGGAGGCAATGATTTCGGCATAGGTGGTCGCGTAATATTCAAGGTCGGCTTACCGCTGTTTCCTGACTTGCCACCTAATTTAAAGGATGGTTTTTTTGAGGGACCACCTAATTTCAATCCAAGTTTCTTGCCAAGCGGAGGGGAGGGCGGGGTTGGGGGAGAATCAGTTTCGCCACCAAACGATGGAGGCGGAGCAGGTGGTTCCGGTGCATTCGGAAGATCTTCGGAAATCGGAGGCAAGCTGGGCGGGGGCAATTGCATTTCGTCATCCGTATTTGCTCCTTCAGTCCCATCGGAACCAAATGGAGGAGGAGGCATTGGACCGGTGTCGAGCGAATCATCCGTTTCTTGGTCTTCGTCGGCGAATGAGTCCCCTACGGGAGGGAGAGAGGGGGGCAAGGAGGGAGGAGGGGCGTCATCCTTCATCGATTCTCCGAAAGAGACAGGAGGTGCGGGGGAGACTTCGACGTCACTCTCCACTACGTCTTCGCTCTCAAGATCTGAGTCGACGGGGGAGGGGACTTCTTCAATTTCCTCATCACCGAAAGATGGGGGTGGAGGGATTGCAGGAT
>CAWVZQ010000194.1:0-5715 GCA_963934405.1 uncultured Opitutales bacterium
TCGGTCGGTTCGTCGAATGCCAAGGTTCGCGAGTTGGCGTACTGAGGAAGGTTTTCGCTGAAGCGATTGGTGGTGAGGAATACCTGTATACCCGAGGCAAGCGATCCTTCCTTACGAACTTTGCCGACGGCCTTGACGGCATAGTTCGCCACAGCTTCCTCCAAATCTTCCAATTCCGTCACGGGCTTTCCAAAGGAACGCGAAGAACAAGTGTTCTTCTTTGGTTGGGGCATCTCCTCCATGCCGATACAGCGAAGACCGCCGAGTTCCCTCTGCGTGCGTTCCAGAGTAACTCCGCCAACGGAACGAATGGCCGAGGTCGGTGCTTCCGCCAAACCAAGTGCATTGCGAACACCAATTCTACGGAGCCGAACGCCCAACCTTCGCCCCACCCCCCAGATATCCTCCACCTCGACTTTCGCAAGAGCCTCCAAATCTGTCTCTCGGATCTCAAGGCATCCCGCTCCATCCTTTTTAGAAAGACGATTGGCGAGCTTGGATAAAGTCTTCGTAGACCCCAAGCCAATCGATATCGGAATACCCGTCCAGCGTCCCACGGTCTCACGAATTCTCCGCGAAAGATCGAGGGGGCTTTCAACTCCGTCAAAGTTAAGAAATGATTCATCTATGGAATAGACCTCCATCTCCGAAGCAAAGCGAGAGAGCACGGAAACGACTCGACGGGACATATCGCCGTAGAGCTCATAGTTGGAAGACAGAACCGTCACGCCGTTACGTTCGCACAGCTTCTTCACCTGATGGTACGGGACTCCCATGGAAATCCCAAGTTCCTTGGCCTCGTTAGAACGAGCAACGGCACAACCATCGTTGTTGGAAAGAACGATCACGGGGCGACCCTCCAGCGAAGGTCGAAAAACTCTTTCACAGGATACGTAGAAATTATTGCAGTCCGCCAACGCGATCACAGGGGATGGATCACATTCGTAACGACACCCCACATTCGGACATCGTCCCCTTCGTTAAGAAGCAGTGCCTTGTAGGCGGGGTTCTCAGGGACCAACCACGCCTTGCCTTTGCGGTGGAGATAACGCTTCACGGTCAATTCGCCGTTGATGGAAGCAATAACCACTTTGCCGTTTGTTGTCTCGGCACTGCGATCCACGATCAGCAGGTCACCATCATGAATGCCCGCTCCAATCATTGACTCACCTTGAGCACGAACGAAGAAGGTGGCGGCAGGTTCGCGCACCAAGTGCTCGTTTAAGTCGAGGGCGGATTCAACATAGTCATCAGCTGGCGAGGGGAAACCTGCGGATACTCCGGCGGCATACAGGGGTAAGGCGTATTCCTTTTCGCGAACGAAGCGAAGCACCCGATCCACTTGGCTCAACGGGATTCGAACAGGACGCGTAGCCTCTCCATACGTACCGCCACCCGCGGGTCTGCCCGCTCCCGTTCGTTTCCCACCTCTGCTCACATCCTTTGAAATACGTTACCGAATTCAAAAGGTCAAGCAACACAGACCGAAATGTGATCCATAGCTACGCCTTTTCCGATGTAGTTATTGTGAAAACAGAAAATAAACTCGCACCCACCGTGCACTTAATAGCGGGAGCCTCAAAAGGCATAGGAAGGGCGCTCGTAGAAAAAGCAGGAAAAGCCGGGCAAGAAATTTTCGCCATTTCTCGAAACGAACCGGAATCACCTTCCGCATATGGACGGTGGATAAAGGGTGATGTTGCTCATCCCGAAACCTTCCTCGAGCAATTGCCTCCCGCCGTCAATTGCCTCACCTTCTGCCCGGGCAAAGTCATTCTTGGACCAATAAAAAGGCTTACGGCCGAACAAATGCTGGAAACCTATCGCACTAACGTATTGGATGCGTTCCTATTGACAAAAGCCCTACTGCCAAAACTTATCCTAACCGAAAGCGGATCCATTGTATTCCTGTCCTCAGTGGCGGCGAGTTCAGGTCTGCCAAGCCACTGTGCAATTTCCGCAGCCAAATCAGCGCTCGAAGGCTTTGCCATTGCCTTGGCCGCCGACCTCGCTCCCAAGGTTCGCGTAAACGTAGTTGCTCCGACCTTGACCCCTACTGAAATGGGCCTAGGCATGGTTGGCGGAGACAAAATGATACCAATGATTGAAAATAGACACCCCTTGAAAAGACTACCCTCCGTCGATGAGGTAGCCGCCACGATCGGATTTTTGCATTCGAAACATGCGGCTTCCATTACGGGACAAGTACTCAAGGTGGATGCAGGACTTTCCAGCCTTCGTCTCAATGATCGCTGAAAAAGACCGTTCGGCAAAATCGCGGGTAATCGTTTGGTTTCGCAAAGATCTTCGTCTCAGGGACAACCCGGCATTGGAAGTTGCCTACAAGGCTGGCAAAGAAATTGTTCCCGTGTTCATCTGGAATGAGGAAGAAGGCGGTCAATGGAGTCCGGGGGCAGCTTCAAGATGGTGGCTTCACCAATCACTTAAAGATCTTGAGCAATCGATAGCATCACGAAACGGAAAATTAATCCTACGTAAAGGATCAGCCGAGGACATCTTGCCTCAACTAGCAAAATCAGTTGGTGCGGATAAAGTCCTTTTCAATCGGGTTTACGACTCGGCCGGGCAGAAAACACAAGTTTCGGTTGAGACTGCCCTGAGACGGACGGGAGTTACTTCTGAATCATTTAATGCTTCTCTCCTAAATGAGCCATGGGAAATTAAAAACGGTTCAGGCAAACCCTATCAGGTCTTTACTCCATATTGGAGAGTCTCTCGCTCCGGAATTTATAGAGAGCCTTCATCATATGAACCATCCAAGCTTACGTTCAACAACGCCGATTCCAAAACTGAAACGTTAAACGACCTTGGCTTGTTGCCCAATCATCCTTGGCATAAAAAGTTATTTTCGCATTGGACTGTTTCGGAAGACGAAGGTCATAGAATGATTAGCCGTACAACCGAAGAAGTGACCAGATTTTATTCCAACCGAAGAAATACTCCGTCGGTCGACGGTACTTCCAAGCTATCTCCTTTTTTGGCGTGGGGCAACATTAGCCCTCGCCAAGTTTGCCACGCTGTCCTTCAAGCGGATGGCCGTTCTGGCTCAAGGGGTGAAAACAAGTTTCTGACCGAGATTGGATGGAGGGAGTTTTCCTATCATTTACTCTATCATTTTCCTCGTTCACCTGAAAATCCATTAAGACCGAAGTACGCTGCATTCCCATGGAGAAAAGATGCCAAAGCGCTTTCCCACTGGCAATTTGGGAAAACGGGTTACCCCTTGGTGGATGCCGGGATGAAACAACTCTACGAAACTGGATGGATGCACAATCGAGTTCGGATGGTCGTGGCCTCCTTCCTCGTCAAGCACCTCCTCCTTTCATGGTCTGAAGGCGCCAGATGGTTTTGGGATACCTTGGTCGATGCCGACCTAGCAAGTAACACTCAAGGCTGGCAATGGGCGGCAGGGTGCGGCGCCGACGCCGCACCTTATTTTAGGATTTTCAATCCAATTCTTCAGGGTGAGAAGTTTGACGGATCGGGTAAATATGTCCGAAAATGGATAGAACCATTAAGGGATTTCCCATCTAAATGGATCTTCAAACCTTGGGAAGCGCCCGCAAGTGTTCTTTCGCAAAGCAATGTGGCGTTGGGACAAAACTACCCACGACCATGCGTTGACCATCCGGAAGCTCGTGCAAGGGCCCTAGAGGCATTGGCGACATTGCCCAAGAACTGATAAGCGATGACTCCTTCCTCTTCGCTCCGGAGATTATTCGTTATTCTCGGAGACCAGCTCGATTACGATCGTTTCATACCAGACGACTTTGATTCGAATACGGATCTTTTTTGGATGGCAGAAGCTTCCGAAGAATCGACCCATGTCTTATCCAGCAAACACAGGATAGTCTATTTCCTATCCTCCATGAGACATTTCCGAGATCATTTAAGATCAATTGAAATTCCCATTCGTTATCATTCACTCAAAAATCCCGATGAAGCTTCTTCTCTCACTGATCTACTGAGGAAGGATATTCATGAATTAAATCCACTCCAGGTTTCATTACTTAAGCCCGGGGATTTTCGAGTTGAGGCATCCATTCGCTCCGTTTGTCTAGAAACTGGATTGGAATTAAACATCCGAGAAGATCTTCATTTCATTTGTAGGGAAAATCAGTTCGAAGATCATGCCGCCAATAGAAAATCTTTGCGACTTGAGTTCTTCTACAGAGAAATGCGGCGCAAGCATAATATCCTAATGGAAATCAACATTCCTACAGGTGGCTCTTGGAACTATGATAAAGAAAACAGAGAAAGCTTTAAAAAAACAGGTCCACCACGCTCCCCTCCTCTCTACCAGCAAACACCTGACCGATTGACCCGCGAGGTCATCTCCTTGGTAGAAAAAAGATTCCCCGAGCATCCTGGAAACCTAACCCACTTCCACTGGCCGGTAACACCTCGAGGCGCTCAATCTCAGTTGGATAAATTTGTGAGTGAAGGGCTTCCTTTATTCGGACGTTTTCAGGATGCAATGTGGCAGGATCAAAAAACCCTCTTTCATTCTCTGGTCGCGGCACCGCTAAACCTAAAATTACTGGATCCGTTGAAAGTTGTTCGTCAAGTAGAGAAGACCTACAGCGAAGGTAATGCGCCCCTGGCAGCAACGGAAGGGTTCATTCGGCAAGTACTTGGCTGGCGAGAGTACGTGCGAGGTATTTACAACATGTACATGCCCAACTACAGGGAATCCAACTTCTTTGAAGCGAGCGAACCCTTGCCCAACTTTTTTTGGACGGGCGAAACCGAGATGGCATGTATGAAGAGTTGCCTGACCCAAGTACTCGACACAGGATATGGCCACCACATTCAACGTCTCATGGTTGTAGGACTTTACTCCTTGCTTCGGGGAGTAAAACCAGAGGAAATCAATAACTGGTTTCTGGCCTCATATGTGGACGCGGTGGACTGGGTAACGACGCCAAACGTCATCGGTATGTCACAATTCGCGGATGGAGGATTGATGGCATCCAAACCATACTCTGCAACGGGTGCTTACATTAATCGGATGAGCAATTATTGTAAAGGTTGCCAATATAACCCGAAGGAATCGACTGGGTCCAAAGCCTGCCCATTCACCACTCTTTATTGGAACTTCCTCGACCGCCATCGCGAACGCCTGTCAGGAAACCAGCGCATGATTATGCAAATGAGAAACCTCGATCGTCTGGACGAAGTAAAGCTTAAAGGGATTAGAAAAGCAGCAGATTCCCTGCTTTATCAATCGCACTAGCTTCTCTCTCTCTATCGCTAAATTTCATTCCGGCGAAACCGCGAACCTCATCTAGTGTGGAAGCATCATTAGGTGTCTTGTCCTTACGCCATCGCTTTATCCGAGGAAACCTCAAGGCGACGCCTGACTTGTGACGATTCGATATATTCACGCCTTCAAAAGCGATCTCAAATACAAGCTCAGGCTTTACAGCTCTAACAGGTCCGAATCTACCCGAAATATTCTTTCTAATGAAACCGTCTACCTGCTCAATTTGCTTATTGCTAAGCCCTGAGTAAGCTTTCGCCACAGTAAAGAGTTCACCATCACGCCACACCGCAAATGAATAATCGCTGTAAAGGTTAGCTCGCTTGCCATGCCCCAATTGAGCGCTGACCAAAACCATATCAGCGAGAAAAGGATCGACTTTCCATTTATACCAACACCCCTTTACTCTTCCGCTCTCATAGCGAGAGTTT
>CAWVZQ010000195.1:0-5710 GCA_963934405.1 uncultured Opitutales bacterium
CCGCTGCCGAGGAATCCACCGAGGAGGAAGCTTCCGAATCCGATGACGAGCCTGAAGCTCCTGCTGACGATGTAAGTGAAGAGCAGGAGTCTGCGGAAGAAGAATCCCCATCTGCCGACGAACCGGAAGCCAAGGCGGAAGACGACGGCGACGATGATTCCGGAGAATCCGAAGAGTCCACGGAAGAAGAAGTTGCCGATGCCGAAGAGTCATCTGAGGAAGCTGAATCCGATGCGGAATCCGGCGATGCTGCGGAGGAAGACTCTCCCGAGGAAGAGAAGAAAGAGGACTGAGTGTTACCTCGGCGATTTTCATGAAACGCCGAGTTCTTTTATTTTTCTGCGCGATTAACTTGGTCGCCTTGTCGGCCATTCATGCACTTGAGTTCCGTCACGTTGCCTACAGGTACGTCGAGGCGAAATCATTCAAGAGAATCAGCGAATATTTTACCGGCCGGGAAAATCCGGGCAATCGTTTGCTTTGTCGTTCGCGTCCTTTGGAAAGGGCGGGGTTCTACTTCATCCTCTCGCTAGACGAACATTCCCGCAAACTGCCTCAGGGAACTCAATTCGTCGTTGAGTTTATCCGACCCGATGACCCCGAAACCAAAACGATTCGCGTTCCGGTTCCCGAAAACCGTCCCCGCGGCAAAGAAGTCTACCTTGGGTTAACCGGAGATGACTGGTCCGATAAGACTGCTCGGCCGGTTGCTTGGCGCTTGCGTTTGGTCGATGCCTCCGGCGAGGTTCTAGCCGAGAAACAAAGCTTTCTCTGGGAACGTCCAGACGACAAAGTCGAGAGCGGATCGTGACCTTCACCCCTTGGCGTAGCCTGGGAAAGAAAACCGGCTTCACCGAATGTTCCCTCGCCGAGACCCTCGAAGGAGGCCAATCTTTCGTTTGGGCAAAAACAGCCTCCGGATCATGGCTGGGCACTTGGGGAGATAATATCACCGAGTTAAGAATCGTGTCGGGCTCTCTTGAGTGGCGAACTCCTAAGCAACGAACTCTAGAAAGAAAGGAAATCCTTCGTTACCTCGCCATTGATTCCGAATACGATGCAATATGCAACTCGTTGCCTTGGCGAAGCGATCCTGTTCTTGCCGATGCAATGAAGAGGTTTCGTGGTCTTAGAATCCTTAGGCAACCTCTCTCCGAGACCTTGTTTTGCTTCCTGCTAAGCTCAGTCAAAAGCATTCCTCAAATAAAAGACCTGTGCCTGAAGACAGCCCGGGAATTCGGAGAAGAACTTGTTCCGGGCATACATGCAATTCCCACTTGGGAAAGACTTGCCGAGGTGGCTGAACAAGACTTAAGGGCTCTCAAGTATGGCTATCGGGCGAAGTACGTTGCTGCAACAGCTGCACGACTCGCAGGCGAGCCTGACTTTTTGGAAAATTGCGAAACGATGCCCTACGTTGAGGCACGATCTAAGCTTATTGAGTTGCCTGGTGTGGGTGGTAAGGTAGCCGATTGCGCCCTGCTTTTTGGAGGGACCAAACTCGAGGCATTTCCAGTCGACACTTGGATCGCCAAGGTAATGTCCGACAGATATGGAATGGGGGGGTGGAGCCTCGATCAGATCGCCTCTTTCGGTCGTATCCATTTTGGACCGCATGCAGGACTAGCCCAGCAATTTCTATTTTCAGCGGTGAGGGCAGGGTAGGGGACTTTCCTTAATTTCTTCTCACGCCTTCTTTCATAGATTTTCTGAATCTCGCATGATTTGATGTTTGGGAGGTAGTTGTCATGTAAACTTTAGCCCGTTTTAAGCTTTAAGAATCAATGTCTTTTCTCTTTCTTGCACTTCAAAGTTGAATCCACCACTTCATAAAATTTAATTGATCCTCATGAAAACCTTCAACTTCTCGCTCGTCTCAATTCTCTTGCTTATGAATGTCGCTCAAGCCGAAAAGCTTGATGATGGCTTTGCATCCTATGTTCCCGTCACATGGGGAGACTCTCCCAAGACCGCCTTCAATTATCGATGGCGTGCACCCGACAAGGTGGAACTTGGAAATAAGTATCCTCTTCTTTTTTTTCTGCATGGAGCTGGCGGACGCGGGAACGACAATAAGGGGCAACTGAAGGACGCAGGGGGCATCAAGGCTTTCGCCAATCAAGGCGTTTCCACGGGCCGACAATCCTATGTCTTTGCCGGGCAAGTGCCTAATGGCCAACGCTGGGTGGATGTTCACTGGGGTACTTTGGAGCACAAGATGCCCAAGGCTTCCAAATCGATGGCTATGGCACTCGAAGCCCTTGAGCAGTTCATCGGCGATAAGAAAAACCAAGTCGATCCTGATCGCGTCTACGTCATGGGGCTTTCCATGGGTGGCTACGGTACCTGGGATGCTATCCAGCGTCGTCCGGACCTTTTTGCCGCGGCCGTTCCAATTTGCGGAGGTGGCGACAAAAGCCTTGGTAAGAAAATTGCCAAGCTGCCCGTCTGGGCATGGCATGGGGATAAGGACGGGGTTATCAAGGTCAGTCGCTCCCGCGATATGATCGAAGCCATTAAGGTGGCGGGTGGATCTCCCAAATACTCCGAGATCAAGGGACGCGGACACAATGCCTGGACTGATGTTTGGAACTCGAATGAGCTTTGGGACTGGTTGTATTCTCAAAAGAGAAAGTAAAAGAAAGAATCTCTGTCTTTTTAGGGTTTGCCAGTCATTTTTACAGGACGGTATTTTTGGGGGATTGCTTTTCTTTTTTATAAAAAAATGAAAAAAGTCGGCTATTTTCGGTTGAGCGTAACTTAGTATGCATAGAATCTTTTCCCATGCCCGCTGATAATTCAATTACCTCTCAACATGAAGATTTCGTCTCGTTCTACGTTCGACACGAACCGGCGGTGTTTTCCTTCGTTTTGGGCATCGCGGGGAAAACCGTGCATGCCGAGGATGTGACGTAACGGGCTCCCCAAAGATGCTTTAATCTTCAATGAAAACCTTCAATTTATCCCTAGCCCTAACGATCAGTTGGCTTGCGGTATCGGCTCAATCCAAGAAACCGAACATAATTCTATTTATGGCGGACGATATGGGTATCGGGGACACAAGCGCTTACCTCGGAGTCAAGCTCATGCCCTCGGCCAAGCCCATAGCCAAAACCTTGAAGACACCAAACATCGAGAGGTTTGCCAAGCAGGGCATGATCTTTACGGACGCCCATGCTCCCGCCTCCATGTGTAGCTCGACGCGTTATTCCCTGCTAACTGGGAGGCTCTCCCACCGGTCCTACCTCAAGCAGCAAGGTTGGCTTCCCCACGGTCCCAATCGCCCTATGATTCAACGGGCCTTGACCACTCTTCCCGAGATGCTCAAAAGAAACGGCTACGCCACTGCAGCCATCGGCAAATACCACGTCGGCATGGATTTCGACGACGGCTTTGGCGAACCAGCAGACGAATTTGACTTTCAGGACGTCGATTTTAGCAAGCCCATCCTCGATGGCCCGACGCACCATGGCTTTGATGAGTTTTTCGGAGTTCCCGGAAACACCGAGGATCCCCTTGATACCGAGCCCAGAGTTTACCTGCGCAACGACCAGTGGATGTTTTCAGATCGGTCCAAAATGAAACTGATCGGGATGAAGCGCAGGGAAGGGCGAATCCTTGCCGCACCTGATTGGAACTTGGCTCAACTCGGGCCCGATTACCTGCGCGAGGCCACAGGTTTCGTTAAAAGACAGAGCAAAGCACAGACGCCTTTCTTCCTCTACTATGTCCCCAATGCAAATCATTTACAGCAAAACGCAACTGGGCCCTACGCTGTGCCCGAGTCCATTGCAGGCACTCGAATCAAGGGACAGAGCAGATACTCTGATGGCTCCAAGGGAGGCGACCGCGAGGACATGGTACTGGAAAACGACATCGCTTTTGGGGCATTGCTCAAGACCCTTCGCGAGACGGACGATCTCCGTCACCCGGGACATAAACTGATCGACAACACCTTGGTAATCTTCACCAGTGACAACGGACCGAACGTGGGCGACAACAATGGCCTCAACCAGGAGAGCGGTGGCCTCCGGGGGAAAAAGGCCAAGCTCTGGGAAGGCGGACATCGCGTACCCTTCATCCTCTTTTGGAAAGAACGATTTGAAGGAAGAAGCATCAACCGCAACTTATTTTCACTGACGGACCTTTTTGCCACTTTCGCCAACCTCGTGGGTGACCCGCTCAAACCCTCCGAAGCACAGGATAGCTTAGATTCGCTAGCCTATTGGGAGGTGCCCGAAAAACAAGATTCAAGGGCCCGCTATTTCTTTTGCCACCTCGGCCCGCCCTACGGAAACGATGCCATCGCTGTCAGGAAAGGTTCCAAAAAACTGATTGCTGAGGGAGGGCTTGCCCGTCCATGGACGATGGAAGGAACAAGAGGATCCGCGAAGTCCGTGATCTTGTACGACCTGAAGGAAAACCCTCATGAGCATGGAGATTTTTCGAATTCGGAAACAGAGAAGGAGACAAAGGAAATGTCTCACGATTTACTGAAAATTCATAATCAGGGACATGCCCGTGAGCTCAAGGCAGAGGATAATGGAAACTTAATTTTGGATGATGGCTGGCACAACTTGAGAAATGACCTCACCGGTTCCATCGGTTACGAGTTCGAGCTTCTGGAAAACCGCACGGCCACCCATCTGGGAATGTGGGACGACCATGACCGCGAACAGCCAGTCCGGTCGGCTCGTGGAATTCCCTCCGAGGATCAACGCGATCAACCAAGCCGAATGGGCAAAAACCCAAGAACAATCCAGAGTCCGCATTCGATTGCTCTCTGGAAGCTTGATGAAGGCTTTCCGGAAGAACTCACCCGCATCAAGATGGCACCGGGTAAATCAGGGGAACTTGAGGGCGAGTTTCGATACCTGAAGCTCGATCGGCCCATTGCCCTTGAAAAGGGAGTCAAGTACCTGCTAACCATGTCCACTATTGCGGGTGACGGGGATCATTTTCACGACTCTGCAGCCTACGACGGTCTTTCCCCGATCATCAACCCCAACGTCTGGGTCGTCCGAAGTGTACTTGTCAGAAATGGGGAAATGGAACGCACATTGGCAATTCCCTCCTTTGGTGACCTTCATTCCGACTATTCCGCTTTCCGAATTCCCGTTGGCCCCACCATCCGGTTCCGATAAAATTCTAGGGGGAACTTTCTCAAAATCATTTTTAATATTTAGATTCTAATTCTGCTCCACTCCATCATCATGAAAACTAGGCTATTACTTTTTCTTTGCTTCGCGTCGTTGATCTTTTCCCCCTCCGGTCATGCCATTGAACCTGTCCCGTTTCACGAAGTCGAGATGACGAGCGAGTTTTGGCACCCGCGTCTCATCACCCAGCGCAAGGTACTCGTACCATTCGCCTTCGAAAAGACTGAACCCGGTGTGGCTCACTTACAGGCGGCGGCCGACTTTCTAGCCGGCAAAAAAGTGGAGGGGCACCGCCCGCACAGGTTTATCGATTCCGACCTATACAAGGTGATGGAGGGGGCGGCTTACCTTGCCCAGTTGCAGGACGACCCAGAACTGGAAGCCCAGTTCGACCGGATCGTCGACGTTATCGCTTCTGCCCAAGAACCGAACGGTTATCTTTATCCCTCCCACACTACGGGGGTCGGCACGGACAAGAACATGATGGGTAATGAACCTTATACCTTCGTTGTGCACAGCCATGAGCTTTACAACATGGGCCATCTCTACGA
>CAWVZQ010000196.1:0-5673 GCA_963934405.1 uncultured Opitutales bacterium
CGAATTTTTCGACCAAGATAGTATTGATTCTAGCCCGTTCTCGGCGCAAAGAGCAAAGCATGTGAGGCTTTTCCACCTGCCCAGTCTGCTTTCGTAGTCTTAGATTCATTAACTCTTCTCCTATGTCCCGAAACTTCTTTTCAAGTTCCGGAGTGCTGAGCTTTCTTATTTCGGCGACCTTCATGACAATAAAATCTTAAGAAAAATCAAAAGCTCTGTACGCGGGAAACGAGACGACAGCGAAAGGGCAGTTTAGCGTCGGCGAGACTAAGAGCTTGTCGGGCGATGGTGAGTGAACATCCGGCAACTTCGAACAAAACATGGCCCGGACGAATGACCGCCACCCAATGATCGACGGGGCCCTTGCCCTTTCCTTGACGAGTTTCGGCAGGTTTTTTTGTGACCGACTTGTGAGGAAAAACGCGAATCCACACCTTGCCCTTACGCTTAAGGTGCCGATTGACAGCAACACGTGCCGCCTCAATTTGGTTAGAGGTCATACGACCACGAGTAAGAGATTGTATCCCATACTCCCCAAAAGCAACAGTAGTTCCTCGAGTAGCATTGCCACGAATTCTGCCTCTATGAATCTTGCGGTACTTTGTTCGTGCTGGAAGAAGCTTGGACATGGTGAATAATAAAGATTAAAAATTATAAGTCGAATTAGAAAATGCGATCTTCATCCTTAAGGCAAATCCAGCATTTTATCCCAATTATGCCATAAACAGTGTGTGCCTCAATAAAACCATAGTCGATATTTTCTCGTAAGGTATGAAGGGGAACGCGACCCTCTCTTTGTTTCTCAGTTCGAGCGATGTCTGTTCCACCTAATCGACCGGCGCATTGAATTCGAATTCCCTCCGCGCCCATAGACATGGTTGTCTGCACAGCCTTCTTCATCGCACGCCTGAAAGCTATCCGACGCTCCAATTGAAGTGCCACGTTTTCGGCAACCAAGGACGCAACGAGATCAGGTTTTTTTACTTCCTGAATTTCCAAGCGGACCTCTTTTCCAATCCTTTTGTTTAATTCGTCACGAAGTCCGTCAAGCTCTTGCCCTTTGCGACCAATGACAATACCAGGGCGAGCAGTCCAAATAGTAACGCGAGTTCTGGTGGACGCCCGTTCGATTACGACCCTCGGAACGGATGCAAAGCGCAGTTTCTTATCGAGATATTCCCTTATGCAAATGTCTTCGTTGATAAATTTAGCGTAGTCGCCCTTATTGGCATACCATCGCGCACTCCAGTTGCGCCGCACTCCAAGGCGAAAACCAATCGGATTTACTTTTTGTCCCATAGCTTTAGGCGTTGTCGGAAAGTATGATGCGGAAATGACTCATACGCTTCTTGTAAGGGTGAGCCGAACCGCGAGCACAGGGTCTAAAACGACGTAAGGCAGGTCCTTCCTCAACAATTGCCTCGCGGATAATCAAATTGTCCGCGGCTAAATTTGCATTGTTTTCAGCATTAGCCATCGCGGACCGCAAAGTTTTAACGAGCATGCGAGCAGCTTTGCGAGGAATAAACTTGAGTAACTCGACTCCTTCACTGGCCGTACGACCAGGCAAAACACGAGCCACTTCCCTCGCTTTTTTGGGAGAGATACGTAAATATTTACTGTAAGCCTTAACTTCCATGGTCACTTTTGGGTGTGGGGGTTATGACTCCGGAAGGTACGAGTGGCAGAAAATTCACCCAATTTATGGCCAACCATGTTTTCAGTAACATATACGGTAAGGAAATTCTTTCCATTGTGCACGGCCAAATTAAGTCCAACGAAATCAGGAGTGATTGTCGAACGACGCGACCAAGTCTTAATGGGTTTACGGTCGTCAGACTCCTGGGCCCTTCGAACCTTTCTCTCTAAACTTGGTTCAACAAAATAACCTTTTTTAATCGAGCGTGACATGAACTTATATCGGTTAAAGGGTAAGTTTACCTCATCTTACGCCCGTTGCAACGGACGAGAATCTGTGAATTTGATGATTTGGACTTCTTTCGAGTCGGGAAGCCTTTTGACAGTTGACCCCATGGGGACGAGGGATGCCCGCCGCCTGAAGTTTTTCCTTCACCGCCACCCATAGGGTGGTCAACGGGATTCATCGCGACCCCTCTAACACGGGGCCGACGACCTTTCCAACGATTTCGACCTGCCTTGCCTATAGTGGTATTTTGATGTTCGGAATTTCCAACTACGCCCACGGTGGCACGACAACGGGATTTAACTATACGAATTTCTCCGCTAGGCATTTTTAAAGTAGCATGAAGGTCATCAATCGCCATAATTCGCACTCCAACTCCAGCGGAACGGGCTAATTTGGCGCCAGAGCCAGCTAGAAGCTCGACGCAGTGTACTCTAGTGCCAATTGGAATAAAAGAAATTGGCATGGAGTTCCCAGGCTTAAAATCAATTTGGCCATTTGAACTGAAAAGCGTATCGCCGACTTCAACTCCTGAGGGTGACGGTATGTAGCTTAAAGTTCCATCTTCGTATTTGAGAAGAGCGATGTGGGATGATCGGTTTGGATCATATTCAATAGCTTCGACCGTAGCCGGGGCATCGATGATCTGCCGGCGGAAGTCGATAGTGCGATAAAGCCTTTTGTGCCCACCGCCTCGACGCCGGGAAGTAATGCGCCCATAACTGTTACGACCCTTTTTACGATGATGACCTTTAGTTAAGGAACGCTCGGGGCGCTTGTCGGTGACCTCGGCTTTGTTGCGTGTATAAAAACGCGTCGAGGGAGTTACCGGTTTATGGTGTATGATAGCCATTATAAAAAAGTTGTTGTGCGACTAGGCCCCAAAGTCTATCGCGTCGCCTTGCTTAAGGGTGACGATTGCTTTCTTCATGCCGCCCTTAGAACCAAGACGGTTGCGACGAGTCCGGTCACGCTTAAGTTTTGGTTTCTGGTTTATGATATTCACCTTTGTCACCGTGACGCCAAAGGTTCGTTCAACCGATTCGGAAACATTAGTCTTGGATGCTGCCGAGTGCACTTTAAACAGATATTTATTACTAGCTGAAAGCAATGTGGCTTTTTCAGTAAGCAATGCTTCTAGAAGAATTTCTGCAGGTTCGCTCACTAGGATGCATCCTCCTTTCCTACTTTAGCCAATAAAACCTCGAGCCCACTGACACTAAATATCACTTTATCAGCTAAAACTAGATCCAATGGACTCAAGTCTTGGGCTCTAGCCAAAGTTATTCGAGAAACATTGCGAGCGGCATAACCGAAATTATCCTCGAATGCATCATCCACGATGAGAGACCGTCGAGAATCTGGTATAACCTTGTTAATTACTTGAGTAAAATGCTTTGTCTTCGCTTCAGAAACCTTCCACGCCTCAATTAGCGATAGCTTGCCCTCGGTAGCTCCGTCAAACAAGGCGCGAGCAAGAGCAAGGCGTTTCGTCTTGCGATTAACTTTCTTATTGTATGAACGAGGTTTCGGACCAAAGACCACGCCGCCGCCACGACGCTGGACAGCGTTCTTGTCTCCAACGCGTCCCGCACCCAAACCTTTTTGGCGATGTATTTTCTTTCCGGATCCACGGACTTCGGCACGAGTTTTTGTTGATGCACTTCCTTGGCGTTTGTTCGATCGAATGGCTAAAATTACTTGTCGAAGAGCATCAACGCCTTTGTTTTTTTCAAAATTCATGAAGGACGGATAGTCTCGCTCGCCGTCTTCTGTGCCCTCAGCTGTAAAATATGGAAATTTCATTTAACCGAATAAATTGGATCAGGATGCCTTGCGGAGTTTCTTGGCCACCCTCACGGTGAGTAAAGAATTCTTGTGCCCGGGAACGCTTCCCTTAAGAAGCATTATGTTTTTTTCTGGAATGATCTTAACAACTTTTAAGTTTTGAGTCGTGCGGCTCTTGTTGCCCATATGGCCAGGCATCTTTTTGTTCTTGAATACACGGCCGGGCCATTGGCAAAGGCCATAACTGCCGCCGCGACGGTGAAACATCGAGCCATGCGAAGCAGGCCCACCCTTGAAATTCCAACGTTTGACGACACCCTGGAATCCTCGCCCCTTGGTAACTGCCACGACATCTACAGTTTCAATGTCTGAGAACTTCTCTACCGTAAGTACATTCCCGAGTTCATAGTCGGACGCATCGCCATTAACCGTAAACTCCTGCATTTTTTGCTGGTTTTCGACACCTGCCTTTGCGGCATGCCCCTTGGCAGGACGCGTAACCTTGTTAGGAGATTTACCTTTGGGATTGTAACCAATTTGTACCGAGTCGTATCCATCATTAGCAGATGTCTTAACCTGCAAGACAGGACAAGGACCAGCTTGTATGATGGTTACCGGAACGAGATTATTATCCTCGTCGTATACTTGGGTCATGCCAAGTTTTGTGCCAATTAGTGCAAATGTCATCTCTAAGCGGCAGGTGGAAAACCCCTTTTAGGGAATGTACCTGCTTTAAAGTAAAGTGATTTTGTAGGTGATTCTAAAGTAGATTGAAAGTGCTTATATGTTGAGAGTGATTTCAACGCCCGCCGGTAGATTCAGCTTTTTCAACTCATCCACTGTTTGTACAGTAGGTTCGAGAATATCGATCAAGCGTTTGTGAGTTCGTAGTTCGAACTGGTCCATCGACTTCTTGTCAACGTGCGGGGAACGATTTACAGTATAACGCTCAATGCGGGTGGGCATTGGAATAGGACCGGCTACACGGGCACCAGTTCGCTTAGCGGTATCGACAATATCAGACGCTGATTGGTCGATCACCCTGTAGTCGAAACCCTTGAGCTTAATCCTTATGCGTTGGCCGGTCATTGAGATGTAAAAATACTATGTTACGGTTGGAAAGAATTTAAGTTCGAGCAGGTTGGCGCGAAATCGATGCCACCAAAGTCTCCACAAGACTTTGGGGAACTTGCTCGAAGTTCGAAGGCGTCATGGAATAGTCTGCTCGACCTGAAGAAAGAGAGCGCATGTCAGTAGAGTAACCAAACATTTTTTCAAGAGGAACATGGGCTTCGAGCACACATAGATTTCCACGGCTTTCCATGCCCTGAATTTGCCCTCGGCGGCGATTCAAATCGCCCATAAGTTCTCCTTGATATTCGTCAGGAGTGGTGACTTCAACCTTCATGATCGGCTCCAAAAGTATGGGTTGAGCTTTTTTCATTGCATCTTTCAATGCAAAAATGCCCGCCATTTTGAAGGCCATTTCAGAAGAGTCGACATCGTGAAAAGTTCCATCGACGAGAGTTACTTTAATATCGATCACAGGGTATCCTGCCACCACTCCATTGAGGGCTGCCTCGGTTATACCGTCAAAAGTAGGTTTGATAAACTCTTTTGGAATGCTTCCGCCTACAATTTTATTCTCAAGTTCGATACCCTTTCCTTTTTCGTTTGGTTCCAACTTAATAATAGCATGACCATATTGTCCACGACCGCCGGATTGGCGAATAAACTTTCCGACACCCTCTGATGACCCTAGAATAGTTTCGCGGTAAGCGATTTGCGGTTTCCCTGCAGTTGCATCAACTTTGAATTCACGAAAAAGGCGGTCACGAATGATATCAAGATGCAATTCGCCCATCCCCGAAATGATGGTCTGCCCAGTTTCTTCGTTTGAAGTTAGGGTAAAAGTAGGATCTTCTTCGGCTAAACGCTGAAGGCCGATAGACATTTTTTCC
>CAWVZQ010000197.1:0-5632 GCA_963934405.1 uncultured Opitutales bacterium
AATAGACGAGAGCGGTGTACAAAAATCCTGCAGCAAGAGCTGATTCCCATGCGATGTTGTTTCCGAGAAAGAAGGCTAGGGCGGCATCGCGTGTTCCCATCCCCCATAGTGTCACGGGGACGATGCCAGAGAGTATAGCGGGTGGTGTTGCGGCTAGGGAATGGAGCATGGATGCGGTGCCCATAGTGGTGGCTTTGAGAAGGCATCCCATTGTCAAGCAGTTGACCAACCAACAGAGGACGGCGACGAAAACGGCTTTGGCCAAAGTTTTTGGGTGTTTGTAAGCTCGTGATACGGTAGACGCGAGCCTTTCTAGTTTGTCGCCTAAGAAGGGAATTGAATCACCTTTGCCCATAAGCCAGAGCATGCCGGCTGCTGTTGCCAAAGTAAGGACGCAAACTGAAGCCGCCGTTACCGATGGAATGCCGAGCGTTGCGGAACCTAACAGACCGATTAGTCCGAGGGCAAATACGTCGAAACCTCGTTCAAGTAGCGCGACCCCGGTTAGGGCGGACCAGTTTGAATTTGTTTCCTTCTTGAGCAGGGCCATCTTTGCGAAATCTCCACCTCGAGCCGGCAGAATGAGGTTCAGGGCGGAACCGCTGAGGACGGTTAGGGCACATGGCCCATAGCGGACATAAATGTCGGTTGCGGACAGAAAGCTTTTTAACCGCAGAGCGGTGAGAAGGGGAGAAATCAGCGTCAGGGCTAAAGCTGCAAGAAACCAGTTTTCGTTGATTTCAGCGAGGTGCCGCTCAAGTTTATTCCAGTCAGTGATTCGGAAGAGGACAAGTAGTATGACGGTTGCCCCGCTTCCCTTGAGCAACCAAACGCGAAGGGTGTTCGTTCCGATTGGAGGGTCCTTTTCCGTGTGCGTCAGTTTTTGGGGTGCTTGCGGTTGAGGGCGAGGACTTTGCTCTCGTATATTATTTCTTCGCTTAGTCGTCGGTGTGTCCGTAACAGCTCACCTAATAATCCAAGGGCCAGAAGCAGAAATCCAGTTATTCCCAGAACGGCGAGAAGGATGAGAGAGGGGAGGTATGTACGCTCGGGGTCCAGTGGTGTGAAGTAGGTGAGATAGAAGAATCTGGCGCCTAACAAAAAGGCGGGGAGAAGGAAAAGAGAAGCGAGCCAGGAGAAAATGCGTCCCGGGGCGTAAAGGGTGGACATAGCAAATATGGTACATCCGGATTTCCACAGATACTGGGGAATGGACTTGAAAAGCCGTGATGGTCGCGTGCTGGGGTTTACTCGGATATCTGTCCAAGTTACCGTGAGCCCAGCGTTACCAGCTTGTATCAAAGTTTCCATGCAGTGGGAAAAGCGCGAGTAGACCATGAGTCTGAGGCAGGTTTCGCGGGAATAGGCACGGAAACCGGATGCGGCGTCCGGCACATCCGTCTTCGAAGTGCGGCGAAGAATCCAACTTCCAAACCATTGCAGAGCTTTTTTCAGAGGGCTGAATTCCGGGTGCGAGCGGATGGGGCGGCAACCGATGACGAAGTCCGCCTTGCCCGAGAGGATTGGTGCGATTAACTTTGGTATGTCGCGGGCGTCGTATTGGTTGTCGCCATCTGTGTTTACCACAATATCAGCACCTAGCGCGAGGGAGTGTCGTAAGCCGGATTGGAAGGCGTATCCCAGACCTCGGTTTCTCCCCAAACTGACAATATGATTAGTTCCGATTTTCTTTGCGATCTCAGCGGTATTGTCTGAACTCCCATCGTCAACGACCAGGGTTTCAATGATGTCCACGCCGGCGATTTCCTTCGGCAGGGAACTTAGGGTGTCGGGAAGATTCTTTTCCTCGTTGAAACAAGGAATTTGAATGATTAGTTTCACTAACTTGTTCATCTGGGGCTATTTGCAGTCAACTACTGCCATTTGCCAAAGCCCGATTCGTGTGTACTCGTAGATCTTGAAGACGGATTCTATTTCTCTTTTGAATAATGATCTGTTCCAGTGCTGGATATGCCCGGGAGTATTTCCCCAGTGCGACAGATATTTCCCTCTTAGCATGTTTGCCATGCGCCACCATGGTTCGAGAGGCACGGTGAAGACACAGTGTTTTTTTGCTATTCTCTTTGCTTCGTGAAGCAGCTTTTTGGGGTCATCCACATGTTCGAGTACTTCGCAGGCGAGAACGAGATCCCACGACTTGTCCTCGACGGGAAGGTCGTAAGCGGATGCGACTATTTTAGGAACTTCGGGTATGATCTCTTCAGCTTTGGCGATGATCGAAGGAGATAGGTCGGAGGCCAGAAGTTCAACCCCCGACAACTGAGCTTCGAGGCTTTTCAGCAGATAACCTTCACCGCAACCCATTTCGAGCAAGGAATCAAAAGAGAGCCTTCTCAGGGTGCCAGAAAGAGTTCTGAGGAAATTTGCCATCAGATATTTGGCAATGGGGTTTCTCGTATGGTACTTATTGTAGGTGTTTCCCGCAATTAAGCTTTCTTCGCTCTTCATATTTTTTTTGGGTCGGGTGAATGTCCGGAACCGCGGAAATAAGAGCGCGACCACACTTTTCGATTTTTTTCGGAAGGTAGTTCGTTCCAGTTGGCTTCTTGCCAAGGACAGAGTCTTGATTCGTGGAGTGATAGGGATCCAGCGACATAGATACTGGTGGCATCGCTTCCTATCGCGATTCGACGGAAGGGGAGGTGGGTCGGCAGATAGTCGCGGATATCAATGCGGTCATTGTGTGCCTCTATGATTCGCTCGAATCGATGCGGGGTGAGTTTCTTTCCCGTAATAGCGAGTTTTTGCACGAGTTGCCGAGTCCAACGGGGGTTCAATCTGCCCAGTGAGATACACCAGAGGCGAAATAGCAGACCTTTTGCGGGAGTCATCAGGTTTGGACTGCGTTTGCATAGGAATCCGCGGACGATCCATTGCGTGATGCCTTTGTCGGTCTTAACCTGTTCCACCGAGAGCTCGTCTTGGAAGAGATGAGATACAAGGATTGTCCCGTCTTTCAATTCGCCGATGATTCCCGTGTCGGAAGCGATGGGACCTTGTTGGTCGTAGATCTTGACGACTCCGCCCTTGTGGAGATTTGCCACGAGGTGTCGCTTGGTTTTCGATCCGTGTTCTCCTTCACTTCTTAATACAAGCAACCCGCAGTCTTTCAGGTGAATTGTTTCAGGTTCTAGTGTATCTGGGGAATCGGTGGGGTTTCCCGAGTGGCGATCAAGCCATGCTTGCAGGTAGGAATTTGCAGGTAGGGGCGCCATCCGATCGTCGTCGTTGCGATAGGCTTTCCCTTTGTCCACTCCACAGAGGAAGGCATTGGTAATTCGAGAAGCTTTTTCCGAGAAGGTTGCGAGTAGTTCGAACCCGTGCGGGAAGAAGTGGGAGGTGTTCCGAGAGCCGTATTCCCCCCCGTAGGAACCATCCGGATGCATGAAGAGGCTACTGAAGTCAATGGCCTTAAGTAGAGCCTTGTCCAGTTCAGGGATGCGCTTCCCTTTGTGCTTTATGGTTTTGTTTCTGTATTTGGCAAGGAAGTCGATTGTGCAGGTTTGGTATCCCGGATCGGCTCCTTCGTATTCTTGGAACCATCCTTCCTCGGGGTGTTGCCAAGAAAGGGTGAGCTCTATGCGATCCTCGGCGATTTGCTGGGCTGTTGCGTCTCCTGTGAGTAGGTGTATGTCAAGTGCGGCGAGGGCTGCTAGAGCTTGGTGGTTTGCCAGTTTGCCACTTTCGTTTTGATTTTGTAGTAGGTGAGTCCGTTTCAGGAGAAAGGAGAGGGTCTTTTCATCATCGTTTTCTAGAATACGATAGGTTTCCGTTAGAGCGTAAATGCTGAAAACGAGTCCTCCCAGAGCTCTTTCAAAGGGGAAGTAGTCGTCGCAGGATCCGTCCGAGTGAGCCGATTTAACTGCAAAACTGGATGCGGCGACGGCGAGTTCTCTTATGCGTTCTACTTTATGATACGGGTTTCCCGGGAAATCGTGACGATAGACGAGGGCGAGAAGGAGAGCCATTTGTTGGGACATACCGCAGGGGAAATCCATGGTGCGATAGTGCCAGTAGTTTCGGTCGAAACAACCGTATGTGGGTGAATAAGGATTTTGGTCGAGCAGGTGTAGAGCCCGTTGTGCGTAAGGAAGGGCAAGGCGAACATAGGCGTCTCGAAGTTCCGCGGGTTTTTCGTCGGGTGATTCAGGCACTTGGCTATTGTATGCTCAGCAACATTCCTTTTGGGCAAACCTACGGAGTTGGATGAGGCAGGTTAGGGTGACTGTCCCGAGGAGAATGATAACAAGAAAAATGCCAATGGGCCTTACCAATCTTGGGTGCCCGAAGTATTTTGCGGCATGTACTGGCCAAAGGTTGAACCCGTGAAAGGATTCGTAATCGGAGAGATCAAGGATGGCTTCGCTCTCAACGCCAATGTCTGAAGCTTGAACTTTAGTTCCGCCTTTCGACAGTTTGTGTATGAATAGACGGAGTGTGGAAGGCAACTGGTTTTCCATGTAAAGAGAGGTGCTTTCTTCCACTTTCATCCGGATTACGGAGCATTCGTGGGTCTTCGTTAATACCGCACTAAACTGAATGAAAAAAGAGGGTAAAGCGAGACCGAGCACCACAAGTGGGAGGGTATGTTTCCCCAATTTGACGAAAATGATGGGAATGAAGAGAACAGGCAGGATGGGTGTGAGGAGGCGATTGCCCCATGCCCAACCACCCTGCCAGCTAATCCAAGAGCAGGCAAGAGCATACCATGCGAGAGCAATGGCAAGGCAAAGGGCGGCAAAGGCGTGGTTTTTCTTTGGGAAGAGAAACCATCCTGGAAGTGCGGCCAACAGGATGGGATTAAATGGCAGTATACCGCGTTGCGTAGAAAAGAGGTAGTCAAACCAGTCTCGACGGAAATACTCTAGAGAAAATGAGGTCGCCTGCGATCCGTAGCCTGTTTCGAAAGGACTACCAAAGCGGAGGTAGTTGGAAGTCGCAAGCAGAAGCCCCATGGGGACGAGGAATAATGCATAGTCAATCAGAGAACCTATGCGGTCGGGGTCGTCTCGTCTTGAGTCTTCAAACCAGAGGTAGATTACAAAAATACAGAGTAGGACTATATAAGCAAGTTTCATGGCGACAAGTAATGCAAGCCATAGCGAGACTTGTCGCCATTTGTGGGGGTTTTTCGAGAGAACGGCACGAATGGCTCCCAGAAGAAAAGTGGCTTGGGTAACCTCGGAGAAGTCGGTTACGCTATATTTCCAAAAGGCAGTGGTAATAGCGAGGAGTAGCAATGCTGCAGTGGCCCGACCCTCGGATGCACCGAGGCTTTTAAGGATAGAATGAAAGAACCAGAGACCGAGTAGTGCGAATGGGATGTTGTAGAGGGACAATAGAAAGTCAATCGGGATGCGTTGGTCGAGGCTGGTGATGGCGGCGATCCCTTTCCCTATGAAGACTATGGGTAGAAAGATAATGGTAAGACCGAGACCGTACTGAGAGTAGATCTTGTCGGTACCGGTTATGACAGGGGCTGTGGCCCGTACCGCAGGATCCACCGGTTCGATCAGCATGGACCCATCTTCGATTATGGCAAGAGCGGTGCGTACGGAGTACTCGGTATCAATGATTTCAAGGTGACCTTTGGCGGATAAGAGGAAGAGCA
>CAWVZQ010000198.1:0-5618 GCA_963934405.1 uncultured Opitutales bacterium
TTCAGGGCTTTTTCGATGATCGGACGATCGGTAAAACTGACATCCCGACCGAGGGCATAACACAAAAGTCCCTCAAACAGGGAAGCGGCTACCTGTCTTTCCTGTTTCATGAGGGCTGCTTTCAGTCCATGGACATCTTTGAACTTTTCTCCATTGGGCAGTTCCCCACTGGCATCCACAGGATAAAGCTTTCTTTTCGCCCTGGGATTTTTCAGCTGGTGGAAATGCTCAACATGGGTGACCAGTTCCTTTTCTCGCCACATACCAATAGCGTCGAAGTTTTCCAATCCCAGCCCGATGAAATCAAAGCGGGCATGGCAGGAAGCACATTGGGCCTTTTGCTGGTGCAGATCGACAAGATCCCGAACACTGGGGAAGGGTTCCGCAGAGGATGCAATAAGCTCGGGAACATTCGGAGGCGGGGGAGGAGGCGGATCATTGAGCAGTATCTCTTTTACGAGCGCGCCGCGAATGACGGGTGAAGTGCGGTTTCCCATTGTGCCGATGGCAAGGAAGGCGGCCTGCGTCATCAGTCCGCCACGGGGAGAATCTGCACCCAGGCTCACTTTTTGAAAGCCGTCCCCTGAGTATTGGTCACTAAGTCCATACTTTGCAGCGAGCAGGCCATTGACGGTAACAAAGTCAGAATCAATCAGATTATTAGCAGGGAGATTTCCCTTGAGCAAAGTCTTGAAAAACTCAACCGGTTCCCGCTTTGAGGAGTGGATATATGCATCCGTGAAGTGAAGATGGAACCGTGAGCTCAGTCCAGTGCCGTCGAGACGATCCAAATGCATCCATTGGCTAATAAATCCCTTATGGAAATTTTCTGCCCGGGCGTGCGACATGAGCCGCTCGGTTTGTTCCAAGAGAACAGACTTCTTGAGGAGCGATCCATTCCTTGCCAGTTCCAGTAGCTCCTGATCAGGTGGCCCGCTCCACAAAAAAGAAGACAGGCGATTTGCAAGGCTGATCCCATCCAATGCCCGATTGTTTTGTTTGTCGTCGTTCGATGGGTTTACCAAGTAAAGAAAACGGGGAGAAGATAAGATCATCGCAAGTGGATCCACCATCGCCTTTAGAAAATTTTTACCCGCTTTCCGCTCAGCCATGTAATAAGTGTTTAATTTCGACACGAATTCATCTGATACTTCCTGACCTCGAAACGCACTTGCCGCAAACATCTTTAGAAACGATCCTGCAAATGCGTCTAGTTTCTCGGAAGGAAGACGTGTTGTGGCGTCTTTGTAGGCGTCTACCATTTTTTCGAATGGGGTTTTCTGGTCATAAAAAGGCCCTTCGGCTTCCATCCACCTCAACAGGATGGTTTCCTTCGGAGCATCGGGTTCGATGGGCCAGTAATACTGAAAAAGCTGTGCCCTCCCTGGGCCACCGCGCCGATCTTCGAGGAAGACGACTCCTCCTCTCCCTCTCGCCTCCTCAGCTGTCGCCGGTCTGAAGTCGTCTTCTAATTGCGGATACCACACCATCTCGTGCGTCGAAGGCTCTTCAATCGACCCGGTTACATAGAAACTACCGATCGGTTTTCCGTTCGAGGCTTCCAGGTGTCCACTCGGGACCGTCATGCGGATTGATCGTCGAATTTCCACTCCATCGACGACACCTGCGGAGACTCGCAGCCGATAGTGGGCCCGGGCGTCGCGCCGAACCCCGATCCCGACGCTTTTGCTGAACCTATTCCGAATCGGTAACATGTACCCCAGGGCGTGATACTTCACATTGTCGAAGTACCAGCCGAGGACGCTTTTCCGCTCCTGATACTTCGCATGCCGCGGATACTTTTTCGAACCGCGATTGTAGCTATTCCATTCTTTTTCGGTCAGCCCCACTTCTGCCCAGGTGCGATCGGTGTCGTGCACCTCCTGCACCTTTTTCAGGATCCCGTAGAACTTACTTGTTCCTCTCGACACCTCCGTGGGATCCTTCCGGACCACTTTAGCCTTCTCCCGGTGAAGCATTGCCCAGTGTATCGCCGTTCGAACGACCTCCTGCCCCTGCTCGAAATAGTTCTCCAAATCAAGGGAACTGAGTGTTTGGTCCTGACCAATGGTATCGAAACGGCCGCTTGCATCATCCGGCAGTCTTTCGGCCATGATGCGAATGCCGAGCAATTCTTTGACGGTGGCTTCATATTCACGACGGTTTATTCGACGAAGGGCAATTTGCCCCCCGCTGTCTTTTAGCATTGTCTGGGCGGATTGTAAGGATTCGGTCAGATCGCCAACCACTTTCGCCAATTCTTCCCTGCCTGGTTGTGCTTTCTTTTTCGGCGGCATCTCGCCTGAGTTTAGCTGATCGAGAATATCCTGCCAGTTTTGGGCATCCGCGACATCGACGATGGACCGGGTAAGTCCTTCCAGATCAAGGTCAGCCTTGGCGGTATCGGTATCGTGGCAGTCGAAACAGTAGTTTTCGAAAAAAGGTTCAATGCTTTTGGGGATAGCTACCTCTGGTTTTGCATCGGCTTGAAAACACCAAAAAAAGGAAATCGCGGGTGTGATAAAGAATGTAAACCTATTGGAAGTAAAAATCATTGGCCACGATCGTTTTGTTAGCTGCATTGGATTTGCTTCTACGCTGAAAAGTAGAACCAACCTCCAACGACTCCGCCAACGACTCCGCCGGCAATAGCCCCGATCGCCAGGCCTGTTACTCCGAACTTCCAGAACCCGAGGCCGCCGAGAACGACGGCTCCAATAAGCGCGCCACCAACTGCCCACTTGATCGTTGTTCCGGTTTCGCGAACTAGGTCTGTTCCGACCTCTCGTCCAATTTCCTTGATGAACCCCACTGTTCCAGACTTTTTTTGAGTCCCTCGGGAGGTTTCAGCGTCACGATGATTTTCTGTTGTCATAAAAGTTGGCGATTTTTAATGTGATTTACTTGTTGGCGCTGAACTGATGCCCAAAGATGCAGTGTCTGCGCGTTAAAAATAATTGGGCTATTCTTTATACAGCGATCATTTTGTTTAGGCATGGTTCAAACTTTAAACTTATAGATCTTTTGGAGTTACCACTTTCCAGTATGCATTTTCTCGAATTGAAAATGATCCAAGTAGTTTATCTTCCATCTGTTTTCGCAAAATAACTAATTCGTCAAATTCACCCTCAGTAGGAGGCTCGGTTAGGAATAAGGACCATTTGGGTTGGCCCCAATGTGTTTCCTTGTAGTTGGTCCCTTCTCTTTCAATCAAAAGAATTCCCGATGTTTCGTGGTTCATGATTTCTCCAAAAACAATATCGATTTGTAGTCTGTTCTTTCCTGTTTCAAACCAAGCACCGGAAGCAAATCCAGCCATCGCATTTAAACAGGGGTAAGACGGGTGATCTGAGCGTGAAATACCCAGCTCTTTAAAAGGTGAATCCCGTCTTGAGCCTTCAAATACGGGTTTTCCGTTAATGGAAACAAGTAGATGGTTGTCCGCATAACCCCAAAAACGATAACGCCCAGGATTCGGTGGTATAACCTGTCCATGATACCAGACCATCCACCCAAATTCCTCTGAATAAGGAACAAGGCCCGCCCGGGTTGGGAAGGTTTTGTAGCTACCCAAAATTCCTGAATAACGCAGGGGATTACCTTGGGTTAATTCTTCAAGGCAGGAACGATCATGAAAACCAGATTGCACAAGTGGAAGAATCTGTTTGGCGATCACGTCACTTTTTTGCTTAAGTCGCGTTGTGCTTGTCGAACTTTTAAACCCAAGAATTTTACCATGTAAAGATGCCTCATTCGGAGGGAATGGTGGGGGGGAAAGTTCCGAAATTTCGGGATGCTCTTTATGACTTTGCCAGTCAACCTGCCCGTCCCGTCCAAACTTTGCGAGATCCCCTTCGATCATCAATTGATCTTTCGAATCATCTTCTGACTTAACTGCAACCTGTCCATCCAATACAAGAACCCTGGAGCCAGCCTTACTTGCTTTTACCACAAAGCTCGTGCCCAGATCAGTGATTTCTCGTTCAGGAGTTTTAACCACGAATCCGATCCCCTGTGGCGGTACGACCAACTTGATCTGTCCCTCGAGAAGGTTGACTCGCTTTGAACTATTCATCTTTAGGTTTAAGGGAGCGGTCCCCAGCACATGGACTCCTGATTCGTTGTAGGCTAACTCAATAAGCCCCGAGCTAATGGAAAGCTGATCACCAGGAAACAATTTATCACCCGAAGTTATATCCTTTGCTCCGTTTATCTTAGCTTTCCCTTCTGTATGGATTACTTTTGCTAGAAATTGGGGAGATTTTTCCTCTTCAGATTTCATGGTGAAGAGAAGGGTAATCATTAAGAGTATAATGGCTGCGCTTCCCCAAAAGGCCCACTTCCAAAACAATACATTGGGGAAAGATTGGACTTCATTCTTGGAAGTAGTATTTCGGGCTTCAACTACACGACCTGCATCGGCCACTAAAACTGCTTGTTCAGCTATTGAACTTAATAGGTCGCGAGCGTTTCGGTCACTCTTCAGCTGTTTTTCGATCTCTAAGCGTTCCTGCTTTTCCAGGTTTCCATCTAGATATTTAAGCAGTTTTTCGCACAAATCATCTTTCTTTTGATCTTGTTTCATTGGTTACCCCCAGGCTCCATTTTTAGCTCAACGCATTTTCTTAAGGAATTCTGAATTCGTGAGAGCCGCTTATACACCGCATCGAGGGTTATGCTGATGGAGTCAGCAATCTCTGCACAGCTCAAGCCTTCGAAATAACGTAAACGGAGTATTTTTTCTGATTTTTGTGGCAATTCTTCCATGCAATCACGAAGCAGTTCGAATCGATTTCCTTTGGGATTCAAATGATCATTTTGCCAATCTTGATGTATTAAGGTCAGGATATCTTCGTCTATACCAACCGATTCCCTTCGATGCTTTCGGATCCAGTTCAAGCTATCCCTACGAGCAGTAATGAAGGCCCAGGAAAATAAAGCGGCATCAGTTTCGAAATTCACATCCTTGGTTACTGCCTTAAGCACAGTGTTCTGAAAGATATCTTCTGCCACATGAGCATCCTTAACCACTAACCAGGCAGCTGCTGATATCCGCTCACGAGATTTCATGAGAAAGCGAAGTATTTCTTTTTCTGAAAGAGGCATTCAACTAGTTGAACACTTATGAATTTCAAAATCTGACATTCCAGGGAGAAAAAATTATATTTTTTTAACCAACCAGTCTTTGACCTCTTCGATATTTGCAAATTCAGGTATCCAGGACAATTCGGTTGGTGAGTCAGTTGTGAATTCGCAACGCATCCGGACAGGGTGGGCACCGGATTCGATGGCTGCGTATTGGTTGTAGATCCGGTCATCGACCAGAATGGTCTCCTTGGGGTTGAGATTGTATTTTTGATAGCAGTCCCGGAGTCGGTCAATTTTGGCAGTATCGTGCATGAAGTCTCCATGCTGCACACATTCAATGGTCAGGAAATCAGTAACGGGAGAAAGGACATCCCGGAGGTAAGCAGTCTTGGCCTCGACATCAAAGGTCGCGGACATGGTAAACTGGCGGTAGCCCAATTGATTGAGTTCCTTCAGGACCTCAATCACCTTGGGGTAGAGCGGGCGATCTCTGAAAAAGGCCTGATCCGCACAAAAGTCGCGATCCATCT
>CAWVZQ010000199.1:0-5614 GCA_963934405.1 uncultured Opitutales bacterium
TGACTTAGCGATTGCGAGAAAGTCTCGAAAGCCTTCCAATACACGCATCCCCGTCGCTTTGGAGGCTAAGGTTGAAGCCAGATCCGAAAGCGAGCCAATTGAGCCGGAGGCGCATCAAGACATTTTAGGTTCCGATTACTCTTGGATACCCTCGGGTTCTCTCACCGTTTGGGTTCCCTATGCAAACGAGGCTCGTTTGGTTGAAATGCAAGAGGGGTTCTGGATGGGGCAGCATCTCATAACCCAAGAAGTCTATGGCAGCGTCATGGGACTGAATCCAAGTCACATTGATGACGGAGAAGGCTTTTTTCGCGAAAACTTGCCCGTAAACAACGTTTCATGGCTCGATGCCGTGTCTTTTTGCAAGGCAATGACGAATCTTGGCAAACGTCATGATCATTTGCCCAAGGGTTACGAGTATCGACTGCCCTCGGAGGTCGAGTGGGAATACGCTTGCCGAGCAGGATCTGCCACTGACTATTATTTCGGTGATGACCCTGCCGAGTTGTTGAGACACGCTTGGTTCAAGGAGAACAGCAAAAAGCAAATTCACCCGGTTGGCTTGAAGCAACCGAACCCATGGGGATTGTATGACCTCTACGGCAACATTCGAGAGTGGGTTGGCAATTCTTTCGTTAACACATTGCTTGGGGATTCCGAACAGGACGAGTTTCGAATAAGTCGTGGCGGTGGATACATGAAGAGCGCTACGGAGTGTAAATCCTCGTCGCGTTCCACGAATTCCCTCTACCACCGTTTTCGTAATCTTGGATTTCGTGTAGTCTTGGCCAAAGTATCCTAAGTTGAAGGCTATTTGATTTTTCGAAGTCATCGGGATTTCCATTGCCTCAGTCCCCGCTAAAGGTAGCCTTATTTGTTTTTTCTAATGAGCGAAACCCAAGAACCGAACGATTCAACCGATATCGAAACGAGCGACCTCTTTGCCGTACGAAAGGCCAAGCTGGACTCTTTGCGTGAGTCGGGTGCCGATCCCTTTTCCGCCAATTGCCATCAGTCCCACACCTCGGAGCAGGCAAAGGCTCTTTTGCCTGAAGAAGACGAGGAGGGGCCGGAGGTGTCTGTCGTTGGCCGGATTGTGACCTTTCGCTTGATGGGGAAAGCCACTTTCCTGAAATTACTGGATAGGGATGGTCGTATCCAAGCCTATGTGAGGCGAGACGAGATAGGGGACGAGTCCTACGCCGAGTTCAAAAAACTGGATTTGGGCGACTTCATTGGTGTACGCGGAAAGTTGTTCCGTACCAAGACGGGTGAAATTACCGTTAGGGCTGAAGAGTATACCTTGGTTTCAAAATCTCTTCGTCCTCTTCCCGAGAAGTGGCATGGCCTCACTGACAACGAGCAAATCTACCGTCAACGCTATCTGGATCTCGTGGTCAACGAAGATTCTCGAGAACGTTTCAAGGCGCGCAGCAGCATCATTCGGCACATGCGCGAATTCCTTTGGGAGCGGGAATTTCTCGAAGTCGAAACGCCCATGCTGCAAGCCGTATCCGGTGGAGCCGCCGCTCGGCCTTTTCAAACTCACTTCAATGCTCTTTCCTGTGACTTCAATCTCCGTATTGCCCTCGAGTTGCACTTGAAGCGCCTTCTCGTCGGCGGCTTTGATCGCGTATTTGAAATCGGGAGAGTTTTTCGTAATGAGGGGCTGTCGAGAAGGCACAACCCCGAGTTCACCATGTTGGAGGCTTATCAAGCCTACACCGATTTTCGAGGGATGATGGAACTCACTCGATCCCTTGTTCAGCATGTGGCTGAACAAGCGATTGGTACGCTTACGATCGAGCGTCCGGAAGGGGACGTAATCGATCTGTCCGGAGAATGGCGTGAAGCCAAGTACAAGGATCTCATCATCGAGGCCGTTGGTCGTGACGACTGGTTCGATTTGCCGAAGGCGGCCAAGCTGGAAAAGACCAAGGAACTCGGTATTGAAGTGGATCCCGATTTGGAAGATTTTGAGGTGACCAACGATGTCTTCGAGAAAGTTATTGAGCACACCCTCGTGCAACCTACTTTCGTCACTCACATTCCTCGTGAGCTATGTCCTCTAGCCAAAATCACTCAAGACGATCCTTCCACCATCGACGTGTTCGAACTCTGCATCAATGGGCAGGAGATTGCCCCCGCCTATTCCGAACAGAATGACCCCTTCGTTCAACGAGAAGCTTTCCAACGCCAAGTGGGAGAGGAAACCCAAGAAATGGACGAAGATTTTCTCATGGCGCTTGAGCACGGGATGCCACCTGCCGGCGGTATGGGGCTAGGCATCGATCGCCTAGTGATCTTTCTCACGAAGGCGGCCAACATTCGAGATACCATTCTTTTTCCCACGCTCCGTCCTTCGTAGATGTTTGGCGTAACTACTTTTCGCTCGAGATGAGTCGAAAACAATCCCAAGGTCGAGATATCGTCGTTAAGCCAATTTGGTGGAGACAATTAGCTCTGAGCTTGTTTTTGGCGTTACTTTCGGCGTTCTTCTGGATGCTCACCTTTGAGGTCGAGGCTTTTAATTGGATTGCTCGGGTTGTCTTTGGAGTACTTGCGACGCTGAGTCTCCTCGATCAAATGTTCGAGTGGTCTCGTCTGCGAATCGACGAAAAGGGCTATTCCTTGAGGGGATGGTTCCGGCGATTGGAATTACGCAAGGACGAGGTGGAGGAGTTTGTTCTTAAAAACTACATGAATAGAGACTTGATCCTCGTTAGGCTTACCGAAGCAGCAGCTCTGGAACGATCCTTGGAGAATTGTGAAATCCCTTTTTCTTGCTCTTTCGGTCGTTCTGCCCGCGAAGTTTTCGAGACCTTGACGAGTTCGTTGAAGAAGTGACGGAACTTCTGTTAGGCGGTCTTTGTGTCCGATCGGAGTTCACTACGCCATAGGCGTTTTGGAAGATAGGCAATAGCAACGAAGAATAGTTGCAGTCCGATGAATCGCATCAACCAGAGGAAGCCCGAGTCCGAGAAACCGTAACTGTGCAAGCCTTCTTGAAGAAGATTTGTACCGAACCATGACCACGCGGTGACTATGTTCCCGCCGATGGCTAGGGCGGCTATACCTCGATCCTTGGCGAGGCCTCCCCATCTTGAGTGAAGCAAGATGGCACTCCAGATAACGATGAGCAAGGCACCGTTTTCCTTGGGATCCCAGCCCCAGAAACGTCCCCAGGACTGGTCGGCCCAGATGCCTCCGAGCATGGTGCCGACGAAACTGAAAATAACGGCGAAGCAGGTCACGCCATAGATCATGGAAGAGATGGAGCGAGCGGTCTTCTTGTCAAAACGTCGATCCAGCACGCCTCTCAATACGTAGAGGATCGCGAGTATCCCGGCCACGAACATTGCGACGTAACCCATGGTGATGCAGACAACGTGAGTGGCAAGCCAGAGGTTCGTGTCTAGAACGGCTTGAAGCATTTCCATGGTGTCTCCATCCATGGCGAGGTTGTGCGCGATTATCAAGGAGACGAAACCTACGATCGAAGCAGCGGCGGTTCCAATTCCGTTTCGGTATATGCGTTCGAACATCAAGCCGAATAGCACTGCTCCCAAACTTATAAAAATGGCGGAGGAGTATAAATTCGTTACCGGAGGTCGCCCCTGTATCCAGATCCGAACCAGAAGTCCCGCGATATGAATGAAAAGGGCTACGTAGGCAATGCCTACGGCCGACTTTTGAAGTGGGTCCTGCCAAATTAGCCAGGAGAAGAAGACCAATATGAGAGCAACGAGGTATAGCGCCATACAGGTTACAAACGGTTGGGCGGCATTAAAGCTTTGCTCCGGGGAAAGGTTCTTGAAGTCATGCCACTGCAAGGGGGCGACGTTTTCGAAATCGTCCGAAAGCTTTTTTACAATGCCATTGAACTTGGCGTGGTCACCTTCTTGAAAGGTTTTCGAGAGGTCGGCATAGGATTTAACTATTGGGTTGATCTTGCCAACGTTGCCCGGATCACCTTTGGCGGATTGTCCTCTGGTCTCAAGTAGAGAATCCGGAAGAGAAATCCAGTCGATGTCGTGCAGGGTTACGTCCTCCGTCGTTGCAGAGGGGACGCCGAAGAGGACCTGCCAGATACAAGATAAACCGGCAAATATGCAAACGGCAGTAAAACCGGCCAGACCAAGCGACCTCTTCTTTTCCAATCGCCGGAAGAGCCCGTAGGCGATCAGACCGAAAGCTAGGTAGAAGCATACGTCGATGACCCAGTAGCGACCTTCGTGAACGTTTGTGAGGGTTGCTGAATCATCGCCCTCTACCGACTTGATGAGTTTTTCCCGCAACTGGTTTTCGCGCCAGATCCCACGAAAGGTGGAGTAGGACCCGATTTTCACTTGATCTTGAGCGCTTAGGAACTCCGGAAGCTTCCCTGTGGACGCACGCAGCTTGTTGCTGCCGTCTTCTATACTTATCGTTCCCTCGAAGCTGGCCGGAGGAACAATGCCCAAGGGCGCAAATCGGGCTTGGCCTTGAAGGAATGTCTCGGAAGATTGAAAGTCTTGTATCTGTTTGAGGGCGCCTGGTTTGTCGCGTAGGGCTTCGATTGCCATGCTTTCGTTTTCAAGTGCGCCGAGTTCAAGTAATTCCTTGCGCAATGCGAGAACTGCAAGATCGTTGGAGTAAGAAGAACCGAACAGTTCCGCTCTGGCTTGTGGGTAAAGAGCATTCTTGAGCTGGTCGTATAGGGTCACCGATTCGTAGAGGTGACCCAAGTTGCGTTGATAGGGCGTGTACTTCTTCGGGTCGGGCCCCGGGTCTAGCTTGTTGTTCTGGTTGAGGTCTTCTCCATCGTCGAGTTTGTTGTTTCTATTTAAGTCTTCGCCTAGTTTGATGGAGCGGGTGGCCCGCTCGACTTTGGTTACCCTTGCCAACAAGGCGTCATGCTTTTTTTGAGTTTCTTCGTAAAGAGGGACCAACCGTTCGCGCATGTCATCCCGCTCTTTTTCCGTGGCGTCGGGATTTTTTGCCACGAAGTCATTAACCTCCTGCAAGACGTCATCCATCTTTCCTCTAAGAGCCTGTATCTCTCCGGCGTGGAAGAGATCATTGAAGGAAAAATACTTCTCCTTCCCGGGTTCAAAACCGAAGAGTCCCAGCACTTCTGGGTGATCGATCCGAAACACCTTGTATTCGTCCGCCTCCTGTGGGCGGAGTGTTAGCACCGCGAACCATTCAATCGCGGGAAGGTAACGAGGTGATCTTTTGCCGTAGAAAAGTTTTTCGAAGTAACCGACGTCGGGACCATCGGGAACGGTTTGTTTGCCTCGCATTACCAACAGGGCATTGCGGGCTACCGTGTCGAGAGGTTTAACTCGCCCTTTCTCCTGCACGGGCAAACCTCCCAAGGTTACCAGATCGAAATTTCCTTCGTGGC
The DNA here is from genome assembly GCA_963934405.1 of uncultured Opitutales bacterium. Taxonomy (GTDB): domain Bacteria; phylum Verrucomicrobiota; class Verrucomicrobiia; order Opitutales; family Seribacteraceae. The sequence continues at coordinate 5,390 of CAWVZQ010000199.1, forward strand.
GAGGTGGACGCAGTTTGCTGAGGGCGTATAGTGCAAAGATTACGACTAATACGATGGGTGCCCATTTGGCGACCTTGGCGCTGAAGGACGCTCTGTCCCTCTCGGTCTCTTCCGGGTCAGTACTCATGCAACGCCTACTTTCTTTCTTCTCTTTACAAATCCTAAAAGGTGAAAGAGGAATTGGACTGACAAGCCCAGTCCCACCAACGTGACGCCAATGTATGG
>CAWVZQ010000200.1:0-5553 GCA_963934405.1 uncultured Opitutales bacterium
TGTAGAGGACTGACACGTCTTGATACAGGCGGTTGGCCAAGGCGTCCGTCCCGTTTACGAGAATCGCGGCATCCATAGACCCCGAGGTCGTGAAATTGCTCAGCAAACGGTTGGCGACCTCTCCCTCGAACAACAACTCGTCGGTCAAGATGCCACCCCCAAGTTCTAGCAACTCCTCCATAACGTCGGAGTTTCCCGACTCCCTGAGCTTATCCGCCAAGGCAAGAAAAGAATCCGTGCGCACTGTTGCGGAAGTGGAATCCGGCGGATTTCCCGCGTTAAGGGCAAGAAGGCTTTGATCCGTAAGCATTCCAGTTAGCCACGACTCCTCGTACTGCTTCAGCAGAAGATTCGCCAAGGCGCCTTCATCGGTCAACCCAAGCATCTTGGTTCGGGTTTCCTCGGAGTAATCAAAGAAAGATCGAAGATGGGTCTCAAGCACCCCCTTGTCGGTCATGTTGATCAAACGCTTGGTCAGCTCGGCGCCCGACGAGACCAAGGATCCCTGAACAGGCGTGCCAAATGAATAGAAAATTTCCACCTGCCGATAGGACAGACCGAATTGGCTCACTAATTTTGAAAAAGGGCTGACCTTCCCCGTCTTGCGGGATTGCATGGCTTCGGTGTTATTCTCAAGCACTTGACTGGCGTCAACGGCCGAACCCGCCGGCGCTGAAGCAGCTTCTCCTGAATCGCCGCTGGAATCGGAATCACTGGAACCACCGTCCCCATCTCCCCCACCATCGCCATCCCCTTCTTCACCATTGCCTACGCCGTCACTGCCTTCCCCCGAAGAAGAGTCTCCCTCGGCAATCGCGCTAAAAACGGTATTCATAGAAAGATTGGAAGTCATTCTAATGGCAGCTGCATTAATCGAAGCAATGTTCTTTGCGGCTAGCAGACTGATTGGCCGATGGGCAAGCTTGCCGGTCATTGCAGCGTCCAATCCTCTGCCTGCCTCGACAGGCACGGTAGCTCCGCCCTTGGGAGTGAAAGCCACGATGGATTCGGCGACGTCCAGCGTTATCCCCGTACCAGGTTTCTGTGACAATTGGAACTGCGTCCCCCGAATTCCCGCCGTACCAACGGCGGAAAAAACATTCAAGCTCGACTCTCGATTAAGTTTTTTCGTGGCCACTACGATCGAGCCCCAGTCCAAGTCCAGCTTCACATTGGACTTGCTCGGTTCTTCCGCCAAATCGGACACTTTTCTACCAGCGGCATCGAAAGGTTCCTGGGAAAACTCACGGATCATCAACTTCGTCTGCGACTCCAGGGTCATAACCGTGCCGTTGGAAAGCAAAAGAACAATCTTCCCGCCAACCCCGGACTGAGCTACGTAACCCTCGACCAAGGCTCTTCCGACAGCCGTCTTGTCATCAGGCAGCGGCTTCCCCTGAAGATCTAGGAACTGAGTGGGACCATCCTTCGATACGATAACCACTGCCCCCTTTCCCGTGGTCTCTCCGGGAACTTGCCCCGAAAGGGAAACCCACGAGAAGACGAATCCGAACGCTAGAAGACAAGATGTAGAAAAGATTTTCATTTTTGCTCCACTCCCTCCGCCACGTCCACCCAAGTGGAATCCGAGAACCGATAGATGAAAAAGCGATTATCACTGTCGCTCAAAAGGAAACCCCAGCCATTTTCGGCATTCAGAAACAAATGGGGATAGATTCCCTCGCCCGTCCAGAGCCAACCTAGATTTTCCTGCCAAAGCCAGATCCCGCTGGCACCTTCGTCGACAGCGAACAACCAGCCGAGTTTCTCGTGTCGCAACCAGCCGTTCGAGGAGAGGAAGAAACTGTCGAACCACGGGCTCGTCCACCAGTCGGCGGCATCTGGGGAAGCCACCGCGCTTGCCCAGGACGGTCCGCTCGCCGGCTCAGCCGCCGTAAAGCGTTCTTGGGTCCCGTACCCCGTGCCCTCGACGTTGGTGGCGTAGGCCTTGTAATAGTAAGTCTTCCCCGCCAGCAGTTCCAAGGCGACAACGGAAAAGGAAGTTCCATCAGAGGTAGCAGAAAGATTCGAGACACCAGGATTCCCAGGTTCAAGATCGGGTGTGGTCCCTAAAAGAAAGCCATGACCAAGGATACCTCCGGAATGACCTTCGTCGCCCACCTCTCCTCGCAATACGAGATCCCCTGCATCCACTCCATCCACATACTGGGTATCGACTATGGGTTCGAAAGCATCGACCACCGCAATGGTGAAGGTTTCTTCAGCCTCGCCTCCGAACTGATCCGTGGCTCGCACACGAATGGCAAAGAAGATTTGGGATTCGTAATCGAAGGAAACCGAGCTCAGAAGCCTTCCCGTTTCATCGATCGAGAAGTTCGAGTTCCCCTCCGAACCGGCCCCCTCGACCAGAGCGAAGGAATGACTTTTGGAGACATTTGAATCCAGGTTCACGGGCACGGAAAAAGAACCTATCGCGGTTGCGGGAGAAAGTCCCTCCTCCAACGCAAGCCCCGACAGCTCCAAACCGAGAGGGCTCACATTGAACACCGTCACTGTGCGGGTCACTTGCTCGGCTGGATTCCCCGCGACATCGCTGTGAGAATAGTTCAGGATATAGAAGCCCGTAAGGTTGGCGTCCACAGCACGGGAGACGGATGCGGATCCATTCCCGTCCAAGCCATCCATCCAAACGGCCCCGAGTTCCAAGTAAGGAGAACCGGCCTCGTGCGAAGCATTTGATTCACCATTCAGGGTGATAACGGGAGGGATCGTGTCCTGCACGGTCACCGTACGGGTAAATTGGTCAGCGGCGTTGCCTGCGACATCGCTCTTGGAATAGGTCAACGTATAGACGCCGGGAACGCTCACGTTCACAGCGCCGTTCGCCGAAACGGAACCATTCCCGTCCAAGGTATCCGTCCAAGCGGCTCCCGCGTCCAAATAGGTGGTGGCTGCCTCATGCGTAACGGCGGATGATCCGGTCAAGGTGATCACAGGGATCGTCGTGTCCTGGACGGTCACGGTACGGGTCAATTGAGTGGCAGCGTTGCCTCCGACGTCGCTCTTGGAATAGGTCAGCGTATAGGTGCCAGGGACGCTCACGTTCACGGAACCGTTCGCCGAGATGGAGCCGTTCCCGTCCAAGGTATCCGTCCAAGTGGCTCCCGCGTCTGAATACTCGGTAGCGGCCTCATGCGTCAACGCGGATGAACCGGCCAGCGTAATCACGGGGATCGTCGTGTCCTCCACCGTCACCGTACGAGTCACCTGGGTAGCGGCGTTGCCTGCGGTATCGTTCAGGTCGTAAGTCAGCGTATAGACACCGGGAACACTCACGTTCACCGCGCCGTTCGCGGAGATTGAACCGTTTCCATCCAAGGTGTCGGTCCAAATGGCTCCCGCGTCCGAATACGCCGTGGCGGCCTCGTGCGTCACTGAAGATGAACCCGTCAAGGTAATCACGGGGATTGTCGTATCCTGCACAGTCACCGTGCGGGTCACTTGGGTGGCCGCGTTGCCCGCGACATCGCTCTTGGAATAGGTCAGGGTATACATCCCAGGTACGCTCACGTTAACCGCAGCGGAAACATCGGTCGTCCCGTTGCCGTCCACGGCGTCCGTCCAGGTGGCCCCCGGATCCGAATAAGCGGAGGCTGCCTCGTGGGTCACAGTGATGTTGCCGAGCAAGGTGATCTCGGGGGCAGTGTCATCGCCGTCGATCACGGAAATCATGAAGGCCTCCTCGTAAGTGGCGTTGTATTTGTCGGCCACGGCAACCCGGATGAAATAGGCGGCCTTGGTCTCGTAATCGAAGGAGGCCGCCGTCTTAAGGGTGCCGTTCCCCTCTAGGGTGAAGGAAGCGTTGTCGGTCGAACCATTGCCATCGACCAACAAATGGGAATAGACGCTCGCACCAGTGTCGTCGGGGTCGGTCGCGGAAAAAATTCCCACCGTGACGCCAACGGAACTGTTCTCAGCAACCGATGCGCTCGACAGGGAAAGGTCGGTGGGGGGTACATTCGTAAGTTTGACAAGGGAGATTACGACCAAGCCATGACCGTTGTTGTGGCCACCCACATTATACTGGTGGGTGCCTGCGTTATAGGAACCGCCGCCGCCACCGCTGTTACAAGTATTATTTGATCCTGTGCCGCCAGAGTATCCGCCACCGCCTCCACCGCCGATACAACTACTCCCATGAGCTGAACCGCCTCCACCAAAACCTCCAACAGTGTTTGATTGAGAAACTACACCGCCACCCATTCCACCATTGATGAAAGCGTATCCGCCTCCTGTACTGCCACTCCATGTTGGATTACCACCATTAGTAAGTAAACCTGATCCACTCGATGAATAGCTACCGTCACCGCCATTCCCATTATCACCAGGAGTACCTGAAGTATTATTTAGTCCATGAGTACCAGCAGTCCCAATGCTGCCCGGTGCACCAACATTATTACTGCCGCCGTAAGTAGTGGACCCACCACCACCACCTGCAATAACAACTGGCGTGCCTGTAGCGTTTACAACAAAGGTACCGCCACCGCCACCGCCATCCCAAGGGTTTCCTAATCCTTGTTGACCTACTAAAACCTTCAGCACCGTTCCCTCGGCTAAGGTGAAATCGCCTCTCATTCGGGCCCCCTTGCCACCAAGGGTAGAACCAGCGTTGGTGGTATAAGAACCCGTGGTGCCTCCCTGCGCTCCAAAGGTCTCGATCATGTAGATACCCGGTTGCGGAACGGTCCATTCCTGAATGCCTCTTGTGGTTACCGTGACGTTGCCCTCCATCGTGGTGCCGGCGTAAACGGAATCCACTTGCACTTGAGTGGGACCGTAACGCCCCGAGGCACCAGCGTTGGTGAAGACCCAATAGGTGTCGTTTGCGTCAGTGACGGTGACGGTTATGTCCTGGGCGTCCGTCAAATTGCCGTCGGAGACGCCCAAGGTGACGGCATAGGCGTTGTCGCCGTTCGAATCGTGGGGGTACTCGTAATCTGGATAGGCGATGAATTGGAGGGTGTTGGTGGTCGCATTGATCTCGAAGAGGGCGGAATCGGTGCCACCCGAAATGAAGTAACTCAAGGGGTGACTTTCGGTGGCGGTGAGGGTTACCACGGAAAGAACGTTCTCGGGGTGCGAAACCATTGCCGTAGTGTTGCCGTCGAGCGAGGTAAAGGCTGGAAAGTCCCCGTGATTGGCGTACAGAGGAACGCCCCCTGAAAGCAGAAAAAACATCAAGCCTGCGACAAGGTCAGATGACAAAAAAACGAATAAAAAGGAACGCATGGAATAGGAGTTAACCTAGTGTAATGATGAGGCTTATATCATCAAATACTTTGCAAACGATGACTACAAGTCAACTATAGTTCTAGAATCGACCTAAATAAGCGTGACCGGGCATTTACAAAAAAGTCCCGAATAAAGCGAAAACGGAGATAGGGGCTCACTCATTGCCCGAACTGGACTAGACGTCGATCTTTATGCCTTTTCGAAGGTAAGTGGGGACGTCGAGATCTTCGCCGTCGTACAGGTTCCGCTTTCCTTGGTCGCCAAAGATTCCGCGCTGGTTCTCGGTCTGCATGAAGTCGA
>CAWVZQ010000201.1:0-5511 GCA_963934405.1 uncultured Opitutales bacterium
CCCGATCGTTTTCGGAACAGGTTGAAATACCAGGGCAGGCTCGTCCCTTTTCCAGTCGCGAGGGCTTCGGCTTTGGCTTCAAAGGGCTGGTCACCTATCATTTGATGCAAGGGGTCCTCGTCCGATGAAGTGACGGGCAGACGGATTTCCACGGACCAAAAATCCTTGCCCAAGTGCGTCGCCGCTTCCGCCTGCGAGGACCATTCGTAGGCCTTCCTTTGTCGTAAAGGAACTCCGCGATCGAGATCGATAACGGATCCAGCCGGGTTGACGACGATCTGATAATAGGAGTTCTTGTTCGTTTCGATGAGCAACTCCAGATGCTCGCCCTGCCAAATTGCGGGATCGTTATTTTTTTTGGAACCGATGACCGGTGGCGTGGTGGGATCGAATTCACAACGAATCCCGAAATACAGGCTGCCATTCCACCACCTGACCATGAACAGCGTCTCGTCCTTAAGTTTCCCCTTCGTGCGAAATTCACGAAGCTTTCGGGGGTAGTTGTAGGCTGTCCAGAATTCCTCATCCAACTTGCCGTCCATTTTCAGGGTATCGCGGGCTTTGGTCCACTTGTCCTTGCCCATGTCGATCAGACGATAATTGGGAAGACCTTCGGGACGCGGTTCGTTCATCTGCTTGGCCCGACTGCGGAGCGTGGTCAGGAATTCGTCGACTAACGCGATCCGTTTCCCATGGACCGAATTCGAGGGGGCGGCCGCTTTGGCTTTGTCGAACAGTTCGAGCGCGTGACTCGCAAGTTCACCATCTGAGCCAAGCTGGGCATATTCTTTTTCGCAAAATTCAATGAATGCCTTCATCCCGGCGGCGGCCGGACCGTAGAACTGCTTGTAATATTCGGCGAGTAGGACGTCGACGTCTTGATCGACGTCCCACCAGAGCCGGGAGATTGCCCAAGCGTTCAAGTGGGCCATGCCGGGATAATGCAAACCGCCTTTGCCGCTCGATAGCCATACGTCTTCCCGCCAAGTCTCTCTGAAGCTTTCCTTCATTCCGCGGTCGATCACATGCGGCCAATACTGGGGGCGATAGGCTCCGCGATTGGTGAAGGGTGTGTAGTTCAGAGTGACCGAAAGCGGGTGATTGGTCTTCGTTCGCCAGGCTTTGCGAAGTTCGGCCGTGGCTTGGTGAACCTCGTCATCCAGTTCGCGGATGGGACGACCGTTCGTGATTTGCACCAGCACGTTGTCCGGCAGTTTATCGATATTCAAAGGTGGCAGCCGGTAGCTGCTGTAGGCCCCGCAGAAGACTTTTCGGTCGGGATGAGTTTTGGCGAGCTCGTTCGCGACCCGAACGACGAAACCCCATACGTAATCGGACGACGACCCGGATGCCCCGCGTTCAAGGGTTGCCTGGTCGCGGCACAGGTCGCATTGGCAATGATTGAATCCGTCGTGTGGCATGACCGAGACCATGGGAATGTCGTAGTGGTCGAACATCAACCTCGCGAAGGCCACCATCTCGCCAAAGAAGCCTTCGGAAGATAGGCACGCGTTGGCCGTCTTGCTGAGGTTGTCCCGTTGACCATTGGCCATCATGGCATAGTATTCGGGATGTGCCTTGCGTTGGTCGGGATGCTCAGTCAGGTAACGCTGGCCGTGGTGCAAGACGGCGTATTGGTTGTTGGCTCCGATGCGCAGATACCAGAGAGCGTCCTCGAGTTCGTTTGACGAAATCATGGGACGGCTGATGCTGCGTATTTTCCAATCCGGAGTCACCGTGCGGTTGATTTGCGGCAACGCGACGCTGGTTGTGCGCGGCAAGACTTCCCCCAAATCGCCGGGCATGTACCAACGCACGCCTAGTTCGCGCAGAAACGCGTAAACTGCGTTGAGCGACCCGCGATGGTCAAAGTTCCAAATATCAAGCTGTTTATTGTAGTCGCGGTAAAGGCTCCTCCCGATCGGATTCATCCATGGTTTGCCGGCGAGCTTTTCCCACTCGGACTGTTTCTCCTGTGCCCATTGGCTATGACGTCGAGCCCATGGTTCGCGGGGTTCGAATTCTAGGTCGTTGCCTACGAGGGCCAGCCAGTTTGCTCCGGATACTATTTTGAATGCATCGCGCTTCAGCCCTTTCGCAGTTATGCCAATGTCCCGAGCGCGCTCGCTTTCACCGACGTAGATTTTGACGAGGGCACCCGCGGTTGGTTCGGTGACGATCTTGAGCCGGGCACCACTGATCTTTTCCAAATAGGTCTGCAATTCCTGAGCCCCGAACTCGGCGGCTCGAGCCGGTTTTGCCGAAAGTACGATCTCAGCCTTCGCCTTGCTGCCTTGAATGAGGTAGGTTTCGGCCGATTCCGCCTGCCCAAGGGCAAACGTTGCTAGGCAGGCAATGAGAGAAAGGATTTTGTTCATATCTTGGTTCAGTCGAAATAGACGAATTCGTTCGCGTTGAGCAGGGAGCGGCAGAGGACGAAGAGCCCGTCCCTCGCGACCACGGACTTCGAGATTTCCATTTCCTCCTCGTTTGGCGGGCGGTTGAAGACAAGACGGAAGGCCTGATCGACTTGCACCTTAGGCTTGGGGCTGGCAGCCTTTTCGATCCGCTCGGCTAGGTAGCGGGCCTGGCGGAGCATGAAGTCACTGTTATACAGAGCGAGAGACTGAAGGGGCGTGGTGGTGGTGTGTCTTTTTGGGGTAAAGTTGGCCGGATCCGGGCAGTCGAGGGTGGTCATGAACCGGTTGGGGGTGGTTCGGACCACGAAGCGGTAGATACTTCTTCTCCAGAGGTTCGGACTGTCTGCAGTGATATAATTATACTCGGGTGCATAGGCCTCCTTGTAGGCAAAGTCCTCGAAGCCGGGTCCACCCCGTTGGTCGTTGAGTTTGCCACTGACCAGAAGGACGGAGTCGCGGATGGTTTCCGCATCCATGCGTCTCGGGTTTTGCCGCCAGAGGAGGCGGTTGGCAGTATCCTTGCGGACTCCTGCGTTTTGATCGGAGAAAATCGATTGCTGGCGGTAGGTTTTGCTCAGGACGATTTCGCGGATGAGTGACTTGAGGGAACCGTTGTTTTGCTTGAGCCGATGGGCCAACCAGTCGAGGAGCTCGGGGTGAGAGGGACGATCGCCTCCGAATCCAAAATCACTTGGTGTGGTGACGAGTCCATGCCCAAAGGTCCATTGCCAGAGGCGGTTGGCAATGACCCGGTAGGTGAGGGGGTTGTTTTCATGAGTGATCCAGTTTGCCAAGGCCTGTCGTCGCTCAGTTTCGGAATCATTCATATCCGTGAGTTCGGGGTCGAGCATTTGCAGGGCGGACAATGCGCCCGGGGCAAGCGGATCACCGACTGGGCTCTCGGGTTCCCCTCGTTCCTGAATACGAATGGATTCCATCGTCTTGGTCTTGACCACGCCATAAAATTTGGGAGGTGATCCTAGTTTTTCAACTTGGGCGCGGAGTTTCCGAGCCGAGTTTCTCAATTCTTCGATGCGGGCAAGTTCCTCTGGTTTTACTTCCTTGGGAGAGGACGGAGAAATCACTGGGTTTCCGAAACCAACCTGATCCATCGAATAGCCGTTTTCACCGTCGGTGGAAATGAGGGTAAGGAATTGACTGTCTGCCGAAATCCCCAAATCGATTGCTTGAAGTCCATCTGCTCGAGTGATGTTTTTAAAGGACTCCTCGATATTCCCATCGATGACCACCCAAGCACTGGCTCGAAAATTTCCGCCGGCTCCGAAATACCCGACCTGTGCCGTAAAACGTAGTTGATCCTGAGCAAGGGCTTTTCGAAAGGCATCCAGAGAGAAGGTGATCCCCGCATTGGCGTGAATGCCAAGCAAGGATTGGTTGGCATCCTTGAAATCGATCCCGCCCAATTTGGTGGAATGTTGACTGGCCACGGGGCCGTTGCGAATCATATCCCACGCATTGGCTGCGGTCTTGGGTAAACCGGTGACGCTCAAACCGGTCGAACTTACCGGTATCTTGGCGGAGCTTCCTTTCCCGTCGGGTATAAACACCCCATCAACGAAATCAAAAGGAGATGGATTGAATTTGTTGGTCACGACGTTCCCCAAGGCTCCGAAATACCGGGTCTGTACTTTGGAGCTCCGCGGATCCAGGCCATGTCCCTTGGCTCCGTTGCCCGTGCCGTTTCCACCCCCTACGATATCGGCCAGATCGAGTCCGTCACCTAACGACTGGGCAAGTTCGTGCTGAGCGTTGTCGAGTTCTTTGGTCAGGCGTTGTTTTTCCTTTTCGTAGACCTTGAGACCGGCTTCGCTGATGGTGCGGTCGGCCCGTTTGTTTCCTGCGAAGACCGCGCCTACCCGGAAGTATTCCTCCTGGGAGATGGGGTCGAGCTTGTGATCGTGACAACGGGCGCAGTTGAGCGTAACGGCTTGACTCGAAGTGAAGACCTGAGTCGCCATGTCGTCCAAATCGAGGGCTCTGGCCGAGCGGCGCAGGACGGGGCTCTTGGTTTCCACTTGTCCCACGAAATCCCAGGGGCCGGCAGCCAGAAAACCGATGGCCACGTTGGCATCTTCATTTTCCGGCCAAATGACGTCTCCGGCAATCTGCTCCTTCAGGAAGCGAAGGTAGGGCTTGTCCTCGTTCAAAGACTTGATGACATAATCCCGATACCGCCAAGCATTGGGCCTGCGCTTGTCCCGTTCGAATCCATGTGTGTCGGCATAATGAGCGAGATCAAGCCAGTGCTGGGCCATACGCTCACCGAACCGAGGATGACTAAGTAAGCTGTCGACCAGTTCGCCATACGCATTCGGACTCTTGTCGGCAAGAAAGGCATCGACCGCTTCCGGGGTGGGTGGGAGCCCATGCAGGTCATGAGTGAGGCGACGGATCAGGGTGCGTCGGTCGGCCTTTGTCGAAAGCTGCAGACCGTTCTTCTTTAGCTTTTCCTCGATGAAGGAATCAACGTTTCGTGCGGAGGACGCTTCTATCTCTTGCAACGGTTGCCAAGCCCAGTGGGAAAGCCGCCGCTCGTTTACGGCGGCTTCGGAGTAGAGTACAACTATGCCGCTTATGACAAGAGCCAATCGAAAAAAGCTATGCATGGAGGCGTTTAGGAGTCGGCACCCAGCAACTCGATGAACTTGCCGAAATACTTGCCGTTGTCATGGAAGGTGCGTCCGCTCACTAGGTTGCCGTCTACAACGCAGGGTTCGTCGACGAAGGTGCCCCCGCAAATCTCGAGGTCGAACTTGCACTTGGGCACGGTGGCCATGCGCCGCCCCATGACACGATCGGCCCGGGCGGGGATTTCAACCCCATGACAGACGCTGGCAACCGGCAGGTTTTTGTCGAAAAAATATTGGGTGATGCGGATGAGGTCGGGGTCTTCCCGGATGTACTCGGGAGCCCGTCCGCCGGAGAAAAAGATACCGGCGTATTCGCATTCAACGACGTCTTTGAAGGCGATCTTGGCCTCGATGGTATAGCCTTCCCATTCCTTGGTGATGGTCCAGCCCGGCTTCACCTCGTGCATGACCATTTGGTAGGTCTTTTTCTCGGGGCCGGC
>CAWVZQ010000202.1:0-5508 GCA_963934405.1 uncultured Opitutales bacterium
TCACGGGAAAGTTCACCTTGGGCATGCCTTTCATGAGGTAGGCTCGTTGGCGCGGCCCTTCGTCGAACGCTTCCCCATGAGCGGAATGCCCGGCGGGCACGGTTGCATTGTCATCCTTCTCCTCGGCGAAAAGCGGCGTGACGAGCAGAGCGATGAGGACGGCAACCGACCACGAGGGGAAAAACCAAAACGTATTTTGCATGAATTTGCGCGGATCCAGTGGTAAAGGCAAAATCTAAGGCGCCTGTTCACACCGCCCTACGGCTTCCTTCTGAGCGTGTTCCCCGCACCCAACCATGAGCAGACCAACAGACAGAGCGAATAACGTAGCTTTCATCCCCCGATCCAAGCGCTTCTTTCGTCGAGGGTCAAGGGCTTGGGGCAGGGGGTTAGACAACTTATGAATGGGGCAACAAACCTCTTTCAAAAACAAACCACGCCAAAAACCACAAAACGGAGATACCCAATCCGACAAGCAAAAGTCTTAGCAAGTTCCTTTTCATAAATGATTCATCTTACATGGAGATCTGTGAATGAAACAAGTGGATACGAGGTTCCATATTCCGGTTGTTCACTTGGGTTGACTCCCCTGCCCTGCGGGTTCGACTCCCGCCACCTCCACCAAAGACTCTCAAGGTCGTCGGGAACTTCATGATAAACTAATTTGGGAGAATTCATTCGATTGGTTATGATCTTTCGTTGCCAGTTCCTCCAATAACCTTACATGGAAAGGTTCAAAAAATGACGCATCACCCGACAAAGCACCATTGGCTCCAGCCACTTAAATTCTTACTGCTCCTCATGGTATTTTGCGGATGCGGACCGGACGCCAACCTCGCAGTCGACGAACAAAAGGTGGGCTCAACCGACGACTCGGGTCTTTCGACCTTCCGCATCATGATTCTAGGTGATTCGCTGACCGAGGGATACGGCGTACCGGAAGAAGAAGCCTACCCCGCTCTCCTTGAAAAAAAGCTCAATTCCCTACTCAGTCCGAAAACGCAACTCGACTACGAGGTGATCAACGGCGGGATCAGCGGAGCAACGACTAGCGGAGGAGTCTCCCGCATCGAATGGTTTCTAAGCGCAAAACCGGACTATCTTCTCGTTGCCCTCGGTGGAAACGACGGGCTGCGCGGAATACCGGTTTCTGAAATTGCAAAAAACATCGACAGCATCCTCTCGGCGGCAAAGAAAAACAAGATCCCCGTGATGCTTGCAGGCATGAAAATTCCTCCGAATTACGGTGAAAGTTACACAAGTTCCTTCACAGGGGCATTCGATCAACTGGCGAAGGAACATGCCGTGCCCTATATTCCCTTTCTTCTTGAGGGGGTCGGTGGGAATCCGGAGATGAACCTGCCGGATCGGATTCACCCTAACCCTAGCGGACATCGAGTCATGTGCGAAACCGTCTATCAAAACCTAGCTTCAAACCTCCACTGATCCTTCAAAATGGATATTCTTCTCCGACTTAATCAGGTTTCCAAGTCCTTTGAACAGGGAAAACAGAAGATCGAGGTTCTCGACCGCCTCGACTTCATCGTCGAACGTGGGGAGAGCGTTTCCATCCTTGGTCAGAGCGGAAGCGGGAAATCCACTCTACTCTCGCTTCTCGCAGGACTTGACCACCCCGACGACGGCACCGTCGAGGTAAAAGGCGAAGACTTGGCCAAGCTCAGTCAAGACCAACTCAGCAAGTTCCGCTCAAAAAACCTTGGCATCGTCTTTCAACAATACCATCTCATGAGCAACTTGACGGCCTTGGAAAACGTAGGCATTCCCTTGGAACTCCAAGGGAAAAGCGATTTCACGGAACCCGCCAGGCGTGCTCTCAGTCAAGTCGGGCTCTCCAACCGCCTGAACCATTTCCCCTCCCAACTCTCGGGCGGCGAATGCCAGCGGGTCGCTCTCGCTCGGGCCATCGTCAGCGAACCCAGTTTCATTCTCGCCGACGAACCATCGGGAAACCTAGACCGGAAGACGGGAGGAGAAATAATGGACTTGCTCTTCCACTTATGCAGGGAGAAAGAACGAAGCCTAATCCTCGTTACTCACAACCTGGAGTTGGCTCAATCCTGCGACCGCTCACTCGTCCTACGCGACGGTCACCTGAATACCCACGCCGAGGGAAACACCGACTAAGCCCATGTCCTTCGTCTTGAGAAACGCTTGGCGGGAGATCAGAAACAATCGCTCCTTCTGCATGTTTTATGCCATGAACCTTGCTCTGGGCTTGGTGGGATTTCTAACCGTAGATTCCTTCAAGGGTTCGCTAGAGCGAAAGGTGAGCGAGGAATCCAAGCTTTTGCTTGGGTCCGACTTGGCGGTCCGGGCAAGAAGAGATCTTACGCAGGAGGAAGTGGATGCAATCATGGTCTTGCTTCCGAAAGGTTCCGAGAAAATCGAGGTACTCGATTTTTTCTCCATGGTCGCCGGCCCCGAAGGGAAGAGTCGCTTGGTCAAAATCATAGCCATGGAACCGGGTTTCCCCTTTTACGGATCCTTCGATCTGAAACTGAAAGGGAGGCTCAAGGGAACCGATGAAAAACTCATCCACAATCGAAAGCATGCGTGGATTTACCCCGAACTAGAAAGCCAGCTCGGGGCCGGAATTGGTGAGGAAATTCGAGTCGGAGATGCCAAGTTCAAGGTTTCCGACTTCGTGCTGGAGGAGAGCGGCCTGCAGTTCCAGCCAGCCGAACTGGCACCCAAGGTCTTCATCGCCAAAAGCTTTCTAAAGGAAACCAACTTGCTTCTGAACGGAAACACAGCTTTCCGGAACCATCTCATTCGTCTTCCAGAGGGAAGTGACTCCGCCAATGTGGAAAAGGCCTTGATCGGGGCTTTATCCTCTCCCGAGATACGAGTCTACACGCACCAGCGAGCCGGGCACCGAGCCGGCCGATTGCTCAGGTATCTATCCGACTTCCTCAGCTTGGTCTCCCTAGTCGCTCTTTTCCTCGCCACCCTTGGCAGCGGCTACCTCTTTCATTCCTTCCTAACGAAAAGAACGATAGACTTAGCCATACTAGTAAGCCTTGGAGCGAGCCGGAAAAAAGCAATCCTGAGCTACCTCGTTCAACTTGGTATACTCGGAGGAATAGCCACCCTTCCCGCCCTCCTTGCAACCTTCCTATGTCTTCCCGCGCTTTCCACGGCAATCGAGGGAATCGCTCCCGGCGAGGTCGATGTGTTCATAGGATGGAAGAGCATGGCCTTAGCCTTCCTCGTAGCTGTCTTCGCAGGCTGGCTCATCGCACTTCCCAGCCTTAGAAAACTTTCAACCTTGAACCCTGTTGGCCTTTTTCAAGAAGCGGCTCAACCGGGCTCTCAACCCAAAGGCAATGCCTTTGTCTACTTTCTGCCGGCTATTATTGCCTTCTGGGGGTTGACCGTACTGCAGTCCGATTCGTGGAAACTGGCCAACCTTTTTTTTATCGCCTTGGTTATTTCCGTCGGGGTTCTCTTCCTTCTCGGTCTATTCGGGCTAAAGGCCATCGACCGAATGTTTGCCAAATCGAGACTCCCCTTACGGTTGGCGGCCCGCTCGCTGTCTCGAAACAGAAGCAGCTCGACCACGGGCTTCCTCGCCCTTGGGATCGGTGTCCTTCTCCTCAGCTTGATTCCTCAATTTCAATACAGTTTGGAGAAGGAAATCGGACTGGATCAACCGGAAGGCAAGCTGCCGGAGCTATTTCTATTCGACATTCAGGAAAGCCAAGTGGAGCCTCTTCTGGAGCTTCTCGAATCCATGGGCAAACCATTAAGCAATCTAACCCCTTGGGTCCGAGGAAAATTGTTATCCGTCAAGGGGGAGAAATTCGAGATGCGGATCGTCAAGGATGATGAACTCGCAAACTCCGACGACCGGCGAAGGAACAATTTCCGAAACCGCGGCTTCAACCTAAGTTACCGTGACCATCTCCTAGAGAGCGAAGAAATCCTGCGGGGAAGAATGGTTATCGCGAGTGATGGTCCCCTGCCCGGTAAACCTGTAGAAATATCGGTCGAGCAAAAGTACGCCGAGTCTCACGACCTAGATCTTGGCGATCAACTTGAGATCGAAGTTGCAGGAGTTCCTATTCTGGCAGAGGTCGTCAACATCCGTCGGGTAAGGTGGACCAGCTTCCAACCGAACTTTTTCGTTCAGATGCAGACGGGCGTTCTCGAAGATGCCCCGAAGACCTTCATCGGCACATTGAACAACCTGAACGCGGAGGAAAAGAAAGATATCCAAGATGCGCTAGTTGGGGCATTCCCCACAATCTCGATCCTCGACGTCGAGAGAACGGGCCGAACTATTCTTTCCATCGTCCGTCAGATGACCTGGGCTCTTCAGCTCATGGCCGCCCTTTCCATACTCGCGGGTTTGACGATACTTTTCTCCATATCCAGAGAAAAAGTCCACAAGCTGAGATGGGAGCTAAACCTGCAAAAGGTACTAGGAGCCTCCTTTTCCGACCTGCGCAACCAAGTACGACTAGAGTTCGGTCTTCTGGGACTCTTCGCTTCTCTGGTCGGAACTGTCCTAAGCGCCTTGGTCAGCTTTGCATTCGCGGAAATAATCTTCGACCGAGTCTGGAGTTTTCACTTGGGGTTGCCCATCTTCATAACCCTTGCCGTAGTTGCTCTTTCAATCCTAACGGCCGAGTTCGCGGCCAAGAAAATTTTGGATATGAAGCCCGTCTACCTCCTTCGCGAAAACTAGAGTTCTTCATAACCGCATCGAGTCTGGCATTCGCCGTGACAATCTACGCAGTGCATTTCGAGAAAGGGTTGGATTGCTCTACTGAATTCACTCTACTTGGTAGCGACCATCATGCTTTCGATTTGTGCTTGGGTCGAAATGCCCACCGCTATGAAAAGCAGACTAATGGTCCAAGGCATTTAAAAGAAACACATATTCCTCATTCTTAATGTCGCAGTTGCAATATGAATAGCCACCCCTGTTGTCTCATCATTGATAATAAGACCGTTTCATCATCTTCATTTCCTTTTTCTGCAGATTGATCATCCTAACAAAACGATCCTATCCACCTTACTTCAACGTCAATATGTAGGCCAACACGTCGGCCAACTCTTGAGGCTTCAACAGCACTCCCATCGGCGGCATCGGGGATACCTTCCCCACGTAACCCTCAGCGATCGTCGCCCCCGGATCGACGAGGCTCTGCAAAATATAATCTTCTTGCTTGCGCGATGCGATGGTGTCCAAAGCCGGGCCGACCGGGCCGCCAACGCCGTTCACGACGTGGCAGCGGATGCAGCCTGCGATCGGATGCGTCATGAAGATTTTCTTGCCGCGTCCCACATCGCCTTTGACCACAGCCTCCGATTCGTCGCTCTCGATGACCTCATATGTGACCTTGCGCAGACTGACGTCGTCCCACCACGCCTTGCCCGTGACAATGCCCCAACCGCCGAACAGGCAGGTGATGTTCATCGAGGTGTCCAGGCCCGACTTCAAACGCATCTTCACCTGCGTCCAGTCTTTCGTGCCTTTCA
>CAWVZQ010000203.1:0-5503 GCA_963934405.1 uncultured Opitutales bacterium
CCATTCCTTATCTCGAAAAATGGGACGACTTGAAAAAGAAGCTTACCTACCACAGAGGGATTGAATCCGCCTTCGTCTCGGGCAAAGTCTACGGCAAAAGGAAAATCACCATTGGCCCGAAGTCACTTCGCAATTCCGTCTTCACCGTCGGAAGTTACTCTGGCGTTTTCCCACTTCAGCATCATTACTACATCCTGCGCGATCTTTCCGGCGGAGAAATCGACAAAGGCCGCCGCCTAGAAGTAGAAATCAAGTAACCGAGATAGCATCTAGCCTTCGTTACTCTTTAATATCCTTAGTTCTCGTTGATTGGGGTGGAAAGGTAACCTCGGCAAATTCTTTTCCGTCTGGGGAGATGAATCGAAAGCGTTTTTGCGTATCGTCGGCGAACAACTGTATTGCGGGAATGGTCTTGGTGGCATTGCCTTCCGTTATGCTAACGCCGGCGTAGCATTTGAGTGACCCATCGGAACCCACTTTTGCCCGACCTGCACGTATCTCGATTGCGAGTTTCTTGTCCCGAACGATCCTTAGCTCGGCCGGTTCGGCTAGGACGAAACGCATGGCCTTGGACTTGGCGAGCCCGCGTAGCTTGTCCCGCAGTGTGGGATACTCAGCCTGTTCTGGATACAGGATGAGTTCGAGGTCGCTTATTTTGAGGATGGGTAATCCCAAGCGAAAAAAACCTACCTTTGGGTGTTCCGTCTTTACCTTCGAGTATCGAATCTCCAAGTATCGAAAGCCACTTTTATCGTTGAATAAAACCCCTTGCAGTCCCGTGGCCTTTTTCAGGGCGCCGATGGGGTTCTGCGAACCGACAAGGCTTGCCAAGAGAAGGGCTGGCGCGAATCCCGCCATTAGGCGCTGCAAGTGCATGGGGTAACTCCTAAAAGCCTTCCCAACTCGAGTTCCGCCAGATCACGAACCTTCGGGAGTTGGTGAACAAATAGAACCATGCCTTTTCCGAATGGCTGTAGACATATGGATAAACTTGCTTGTTCGTCCAGAGCCAGTGCTCGTGAGAACCCTGCCAGAACCACACGTTGCTGGGGCTTGCACCCACGGGATAAACCCAACCCAGGGCGAAATGGTAAATCCAGTTGCTGCTGGCTTGTCCCCAAGAGCTGGTTGGGCGGTAGAATTCTCCCCACCAGTGGGATTTTCCCCAATTTGGAGCGTTGTGAAACTTCTTGGAACCTTCCCATACGTCGCGGGCAAGCAAGTCTTCCTCTTCTAGGAATTCACGAAAATCTGCCTTCGTGAAATTGGGGAGAATTCCGCCGAAGGTGGCGTCGGGGGTTTCCGCATCGACGAACTTGTCGCCCACGGACTCGGGAAACAGCGTGGACAAGTCGAGCTTGCCCGCGAAGAAATGAGCGAGATTGATGGTGACTGGGTCGTCTTGCCCGCTATCGTCATTGAGTTCGTGGGGTCCATCCAAGACGACTAGAAGCTCGTCCAAGGCCTCGACGAACTCCTCTTCACCTGCCAAGTCTTCCACATCGAGGTTCAGGAGGCGCTCTTGCGTCAATCGGGCTCGAAGCAATGGCGAAGCCTGTTTGTAGAGCGAGACCCCCTCCTTCAATCCTACCTTTGCTTGAGAGAGTAAATTGGCATCTTTCACGGAAAGCAGCTTCGGATTGTGTTCGCGAATTGTTTCCAAGGTGACGAAATCCTCTTCAGTCAAATCATCACCTTTTCCTGCGTTGAAGTCCCAATCGTAAGCGGCTTGGACCCTGAACCAAGCGGTGAGGAATTTGAGGAACGCCCGAATCGCCAAGGCATCCGCTTGATCGACCAGCGTTTCGTTTTCTGTCCCAGTGTCTTCCGAGGTAAGTGAAATCAGCGAACCTGATCCCACCTTGGTGAGGTAACCGTCGATTTTTTCTATTTCGGGAATGAAGTGGGACGACAGGAAGCCGCGAACCTCAGCAAGATCGAAACTTCTATTCAGTTTGAAATGGTCCTCGTCGTAGACGTCGATGTCCATCAAGGTAAAGTTCCTGAAGGTTTCGCTCATCCCGGCGGAAATCAGGAGATTCTTGAAACTGTCGGATTCGAAGACGTTCAGCAGCAGGTGAAGACCATATAGAAAGTTGGCCTTTGTATCGTTCGGGTTGCCGTTTAAAGTGCTTTTCAAATTCGCCATTTCGCCCGACATGTTCTGGAGATACTTGGAGCGTTGGGTATCGATGCTTACCTTGACGCCCTTTGCCCTCATCTTGTTGATTGCATTCCAAGTTTCTATCGAGGAGAGATCGAGGTTGTTCCAATCCAAGTCCACATACTGAAGGTTAGGGAGGTCAACCAACGGTGTTATATCTGCAATCTTGTTTCCTTCCAAGTCTAAGTACCGGAGTCCGGTTGCGTGTTCCAACCCCGCGATATCCTTGATGTTTTCCTCCTCCAACCACAACCAATTGAGCCAGGCCAAATCGTATGGATTGATGTCCCGGTTGGCACTTCCCGGTTGTCCCGACCAAATGTATTGGCGCAGCTCCTTGGCCAGTTCCGAATCAGGAACAGTGGCGAGCAGGTCGGCATCCTGCAATTCCTGCCTTATTCTGGTCAGGTCCCACGTGGGCAGCAACCCGCCAAAGGTGGGGTCCGCCACCTTGTAGGTCGCGAACTGGTCGCCGGTCGCCTTGGGTATCATGGCTCTAACATCAACGTTACCTGCGAACAGGCGGCTCAAGTCCACCGTATCCTCACCTGCCTCTCGCCCGAAAGCCTGCTGGTCCAAAGCCTTCAGGAACTCGTCGAGTTCCACACGGAATTCAGCCTCATCTTCTAGGTCTTCGCTCTCCATGTTTATTAGGCGTTCCACGCTCATCCTTCCGCGGACCACCTCCGAGGCCTGTTTATACAGCGACACGGCGTCCTGGAAGTCCTGCTTGGCCTGGGTCAGGCTATGGTCTGTCCGAAGAGAGCCCAAGGTGGGGGCTATGTCCAGAATGGTTTCCAAGGTTGCCGCGTCCGCCTCGTCCAGATCATCCGCCTTGCCTGCGTTCATTGACCAGTCGTAGCTAGTCAGCGTTCGTATGTAACCCGAAAGGGCCTTCAATCCCGCCCGCAGTGCGAGGGCGTCCCCATGGTCCACAAGCATCTCATCCTCCATGCCCGTCTGGTCTTGTGGGAGGGAAATTAGCATTCCCGAGGAAATTCTGGCCAAGTGCATGTCAATTGTGGCCAAGGTGGGCAGGAAGGCCTTCTCGAAATGGGCGGACAGCTCGTTCAGGTCGGAATTCCGGTTCAGGCTGAAGTCGTGGTCGTCATCTTCCTGCCACAGGTCGGGAAGCACGAAGGACGTTATGCTGTCCGAGACTCCCGCCGACACAACCGTCGCCTTGAGGGAATTCGCTCCCTTGTCCTCGAACAGGTTCAGGAGAAGCTCGAACGCATAGAGGAAGTTGGCTTGGGCGTCATTCGGGTTTGCCGCGAGTCGGTTCCTCAATAGCGCCATCTCTCCCTGCAGGTTTTTGACGGCCTTTGGCAACTGCAATTCGACTTCTACCTCCACGCCTCGGTCTCGCAGGGATTTTATATCAGCCTGCACGGAGGGATCGGAAAGGTCGAGGTGATTTTCCTCGATCTCCAGGTGTCGCAGGTTCGGCAGGTTCTTGAGTGGGCTTATGTCTGTGAGTTTCTGCCCGTCCAAGTCCAGACGCTCGAGCTTGGTTAGTTTCTCAATCCCATTTATGGAGGTAATCCTGCCACCCCAATCGAGTTCGAGTACCCGAAGGCTTGGCAAGTTCCACAACGGGCTAAGGTCGCTGACTCCGATTTCGTCGCCATGAAAGGACTCCAAGTTTGTTGCGTGCTGGATACCTTCCAAACTGGCAATGTTTGAGTCATCGATCCATAGCTGGGTGAACAATTCCATGTGGGCTCCGGTCAGTTGGGTCGGGTTGCTATTTAGGTATACTCCCAACTGCTTGTGATAATTCCAGTACCAACCAATTTGTCGCTCAAGGATTGACCTCAACTTGGCATCGGGCACATTAACAACTGGACTGAAGATAGCCTCGTAGGAATAATCACCGGACACCGTGAACGATTTCGTCGTCTCTGGTTCGGGCCAGACGTAAGAACTGCCCGCTGCCTTCCATCCGAGGAATATGTGCCCTGCCGTCGGCGTCGCCGTCAGGGTTACCTGCGCGCCCTTTTCATATTCTCCGTCCCCCGTTACATTTCCATTGCCATTTCCTTCCACCTCTACGGTCACCGTATACTTTCTCACCTCGAAGTTCGCCGTTACGGCCATGTCTTCGTTCACCGTCACGGTGGCGGGGTTCTGGGTGCCTGTTACGCCCCTGTTCCAGTCCTTGAAGGCATAACCGTCTTCCGCCGTGGCCGTAAGGGTGGCGGAGCTTCCCGGGACGAATGAGCCTCCACCCAAGACGCTTCCAGCCCCTGCTGGATTTACGGTGATCGTCAACACGGGCTTGCGTAGGAAGTTCGCGGTTATATTGGCGTCTTCCAGGAGTATCAGGGTCGTCGTCCGGGAACTTGAATCCGCCACCGTGTACCCGGACCACTCGGAGAAGTAGTGTCCGGAAGAGTCCGAGGCCGTTACTGTGACCGTCGAGTTCTCCTCATAGCTCCCACCTCCAGATGCACTCCCGCCCCCGGATGCCATGACTGTGACTGTGAGCTCCGGTGGCAGATTCAAACCTGAAAGCGTGGAAATGTCAGGCACCGAACTTGGCTGTCCGGAGGGCGTTAGTTTTGATCCAGCAACTACATCAAGAGAAGACCAGTAAGCGGTCGCCGTGGTTGGAGCACCTAGGCTAGCAGTGACTCTCTGAGTAGCTATGTAGGCGGTGCCATTATAGATAACGAAATCCCCGACCGCGTAATCTCCAGATGCCCAGTTACCCGGAACCGCAGCGGAGACCGACAAGATGGGAAGCAAAATGATTGAAAGGGTAATTAGGAGCGATCGTGGATTCATAAAGTGATTCCCGTAGGTTTGTTTTGAATGGGAGCGTTTAAGCGGCACTAAGAAGTAACGACTAAGTCACCGAGATACAGCAAGGTTAAGACATCCCTTTCAACAGGACCCGAGGTCTCATGAGTAAAAGTTCCAGTGGTTGGTTTTAGTGGGCTACCGGAGAAAGTTGTAAATTAGGCTAGTTTGAAGTGAGGAATGCCTTCTTCTCTGGGTTTGAAATATTAGTTTGGCTAGGGGACAGGTTTAGGGAAGGTAAATGTGCTCCAATTGCAAGAGCTTAAGTAAGTCAATTCTGGTAAAGGTGTTTGTTTTATCTTCCTTAACATGTGATTTATCAAAACATGGACTCCTTTTCACAAGTTTCAGTAAAGAATCTACTATGACGCATATTGGCTTTCACTTTTTGGTGAAAGTGGTATGCTTGTTTGTTTCCCCTAGATACTTTATGGTTGTCACGAATGTACATCCGGTCGCGGACGAATTATTGCCCCGGGCCGACAAGGAACGCCTGCTTCGCCAAAGCGGGCGGGTATTCTGGCTGTACGGGTT
>CAWVZQ010000204.1:0-5491 GCA_963934405.1 uncultured Opitutales bacterium
CATGGTCCTGCTCCAATCGCGAGGTTTTCAGAGCGAGGACTACGCCAAATTACATCCAGGCGGTAGTCTCGGTCGCCAACTGTTGACCCGAGTGACGGACATTATGCGCAAAGGGGAGCAACTTGCTCTCGTCAAACCGGATGACACCGTTGCCATTGCCTTGGAAGCCATGAAGCAATGCAAGGCGGGGGCTGTCGTCGCCACAAGCGAAGAGGGCGAACTGGAAGGTATTTTCACCCACGGAGACTTCGTTCGCGCCTATCAGGAAGACCGTGACATCGCAGATCAACTTATCCTTGACCACATGACGCGAAATCCCGTCACCATCAACGGCGACAAGTTGGCTGCCGAGGCCGTTCATATCTTACAGGAAAATCGCATAGACGAACTGGTTGCGATTGATGGTGAACACCGAGTCATCGGACTAGTCGATGTTCAGGATCTTTCTCGTGCCCGCATTTTTTAACCCTCTCCCTCGACAATTTCTCGCTGATTCTTGGGTAGGGAGAAATTTGGCAACACAGGCACTGAACCGCTGGGCGACCTTCCGATACCGTCTCCAATTCGCTTTGGTCGAGATAGGAATGATTTTTACTGACAGCCTTCCATGATCTTACGGTAAGTTTCGAGGTATTCCGAGGCGACTTGTGTCCAAGATCTTAAAAAAGTGCCCTTGGGCGAGAAATCAGATAGCATTCGGGAGGTTTCACCCACCCAATCATCTGTCTTGGTTGAAACGGGCAGGTGAGTCCCGAAACTTTCTGTCACAAGCTCGGACGCTCCGCACTCCGTCGAACAGAGAACAGGTATGCCTACCGTCATTGCTTCGGTAATGACCATGCCGAAAGCTTCCTTGTGGGCGGGATGCAAGAGTAAGTCGATGGACTGGTAGAAAGATAGTTTGTCATCAATCCATCCGAGAATCTCGACATCAGGCTCTCGAAGTCGGAACAAATGAGTAATCTCTTCTGCCCGCACGCCGGCAATTGCAAGTTGCAGTTTGGGTCTTTCCTTTTTCAATGTACGCCAAATTTCGGCAACCGTATCCAAGCCTTTCCTTTTCCATTCCTTACCAATGAAGCCTATCCTTCCGCCGCCAGTTTCCACTGCATTTCTCGATCTTTCGATCTCTTTCCCAAAGGAAACTCCTGGGCCAATGGGGGAGCTTAGCAGTGGTTCCGCTTTGGGGTGTTTTTTTAAGAGGGACTTCCTATGATTACTCGAATAGGTAATAATCGCCTTCGTGTTGGGTCCCATCAGTTCCCTTCTTTCGAGGTACTCGTAGAGGAGGTGGCGAGGACTCACCCGATGAAGCAGTTTTTTTCTTTTGTCCCCGCCAAAGGGTGTTGTATGGAATGTGCTTAGGTGATGCGACTTTTGTCTCTCGTGGCTATGTATGATTCGATTTTTCTCGGGATGATCTTTCAGCCAACGATCCACCGAGGAAGAGAAACGAAAATGTGAAATCCAGTGCGGTTTTCGATTCTTGCCTAGAACCACTACTTGAATTCCTAGTGGTGCTTTGGCGACCTGCCTTTCGCAGAGCACGGTAACTGCTATTTCCTGACTGGCTAATCCCTTCGACAAGTTGAAGACATATTCTTCCATGCCGCCAATCGGACCAAAGTTCTTGACCACCTGAATTACCTTCATTTCAAAATCGAAAAAGGTTTCTCCCGAAGAGCCGTAAGCACTTGATTTACTTCTAGCAAATTCATTGAACAGCCACCTTCGGGCGGGCACCCTTTTGGTTGCAGGCAAACTTTAGGCGAATCGTAGAATGGTCCCGTTATTAAAGGATTTGTCGGACCACATAGTACTGCGACCGGTGTGCCCAGAGCATTAGCCAGATGCATCCCGCCGGTGTCATTGCCTATGGCGACAGAACAAGTGGCGAGTTCTGTCGCTAATTGCGGAAGGTCTGTCGATCCTGCTTTGTCGTAGACCCTATCTCTGGGAAGGGCATGCATTATGGCATTAGTTTTTTCGATGTCTTCATGTGTGCCATAGATATGGATTTTTAGCTCTGGATTTTGCTTCAGAAGTCTCGTCCCAAGATCAATCCATTGATCGACGGGCCAACACTTTGAAGGATTATTTGAGGAGCCGGGAATAAAGCCGATCTTGCTTGTTTCCCTTTGTGCCTGAGGCAATGCAAAAGTATTTGCTGAAATCTCTGACCGAAGTCCGAAATGTCTAAACATCTTCTCCCAAAGTTGGATCTGGTGTGTAGAATTTAATTGGTTTAGGATTTCTGTGGGAGGTTTATAAGTGTGGGTTAGAAACTTGCGGGATTTCTTTGGGTGTTCGAGACCAAATCTTTGAGTAGCTCCTATGAGGAACGATTCTAAATCTCCTCTCAGCGAGTTAGTGAAAAGAATATGTAGATCCGGGTATTGGTGCCGCCATTGAAAAATTTTCAAATAATAACCGAATGTCCCTTTTTTCGGAAGGGTCTTGAAATTGTCGGCAATATTGAACAATTCGAGCAACGGACGAAACTGAGGTTGGCAAATTAGGGTTATTTGAGCATCCGGGCGTCCCTCGCGTAAAACTTTGATTAACGGTAAAGCCATTACGATATCGCCCAACCAGTTCGGCAGGCGTATCCAGAATTTTGTCTTGAGGGGCAATTTTTCAGGTTGCGGCAAATTTTCCCTTTTTGCAGTTAGGCTAAAACGTTGATGAGGCCGTTTTTGCGTTTTCCATCGACTGTGTGCCCAGAGCCATTCGGAACAAGATTTATCAGAAGAAATCAGATGACTGGCCAATAAACTGTGAGATTCATCAATGATTTCATTCACGCTATTGCTTTTCATTTCCCTGAGGCGTAGTGTTGCTTGAAAAAAGTTCGTTCTTTGCGGAAGTAAAAAAACAGTTCTAGCATGGGTTCCTATACTCAAGAGACTTGGGAGTGGAGAAACGGATGCTAATCGTCCAAGAAAAAGGGAGAGGGTCCCGTAAAAGCCGGCATTTTGGTCAAATAGGATTCCTAGCCAATTATTGTTTCGCAGGTGTCCTTTGGCTCTCACTATTGCTTCGTTTCTGGCGAACATGACAACCCCTTTCTTCTTTCTGGCATCGGTTATCCAATTGTCAATGGATGGGTTGCTATTAGGCCGGTAAACTGCGCCAAACCTACGATTCCCTCCCGGGCGAAAGTGGGGAGATGCTGCAAGTAACTCGAATAGCGCCACATGTGGAATGAAAAAGACGACTGGTTGGTTTGATCGGCGTAATTCGTTGAGTTTCCGTTCCGTTTCGGGAGGAATGTGAAGTAGGCGGCGGATATGATCCTTGGATAAAAAAGGGTAGGCTAGAGAAAACAACCCCATTTCCACGAGGCATGCAGCAGAGGCACGGGCCACTTTCAGCAACCGATCCCGAGGCCATTCGGGAAAGGCTCGGTCTAAGTTAGAAAGAAGGATTCGCCGCCGCCGAGAAGGCAACGCCACGAGCAGGCGACCGATCATTTTCGCGAAAAAGGCGAGAATGTACTCGGGGACATGAGCACAGAGAAACCCGAATGACTTAATGAGCATGGCCGAGATATTGGTCACGGGGATGGTCTCCTATGGACTTGCGGACTTCTTTGCAAACCCCATCATGTTGATGTGTTCAAATTGCTAATTATCAAGCCTTCATCGCTCGGAGATATAATCCATGCCCTAAGGGTGTTGTCATCGATCAAAGAAGAACTTCCCGACTCTCAGGTTTCGTGGGTAGTTCGTGACATTTTTGCCCAGACTGTTCGAACCTCTGGATTGGTGGATCATGTTTTCGAATTCCAGCGAGGGAGGGGGCTGTTTGCTTACCTTGGGCTTATCCGTCAGCTGCGTCGTCAGCGATTTGACTATGTCTTCGACATGCAGGGTTTGCTTCGTAGTGGAGTTTTAACTGGAATGACTAGAGCTTCGCAAAAGTGGGGTCGGTGGGATGGAAGAGAGGGATCTACTTTTTTCTATAAAAAAGTCAACTGCCCTCAGGATCCCAGAACTGTCCACGCCATCGATGTCTTGCTCGCTTTTAAGGAAGCACTAGATCTGAAACCTATCCTGTCAGGCCAATTGAGTTTCTCAGGTGCCAAGCTTTCGGATGAGAATGGGACATTAGTGGAAGAGATAACTCGAAATGGGGCTCTTCCACTTGTTACTGTCTTCCCAGAGAGTCGACGCGTGGAGAAGGAGTGGCCGCATTTTGATGAGTTAACGAAACGCTTGACCGCTTATACTGAAGCCAGTGTAATTTGGGTTGGTTCCAGAGGTGTGTCTGCTTCTGATTGTAAAGATTACGCTAATCTGGTTGGCAAAACTTCGCTGACGGAATTACCGAAATTGATTGAGCTCTCGTCTGTCGTGGTGTCCAATGATAGTGCTCCCCTCCATCTCGCGTCAGCCTTGAAACGGCCCTTGGTGGGCTTGTTCGGCCCTACGGACCCTCTTCGCTTTGGTCCTTATCCTTCCGACTCCCTCAATTCTCATGTCCTCAAAGCACCTTTGGGCAATTTATCGATCTTGCCTGTCGATGAAGTCGAACGATGTGTATTAAGTCTTCTGACGAACGTTTAGTGTTGTTCCGTCGAGCGTTTAGGTTTTCCTTTATAGGCTCATGATTGATTTTAATTTATTGAGGGAACAGCCGGATTTAGTCCGCGAATCTATTTCACGAAAGAAATTTTCTTTTGATTTCGATGCCTTGCGTCGCCTCGACGAAGAGCGTCGGGCAAGCATTGCTAAATCAGAGACGGCTAGAGCCGCTCAAAAAGCCGCTAATAATGAGATGGCTCAACTGGAAAAGGGGTCACCTGCATTTCTAGAGAAATTAGCGGAAATGAAGGAGTTGGCGGGCAAGGTCAAGGATTTGGAGGCGGTGTCAAAGGGGGTGGACGAACAATTTCAAGAGGCTTTTCTGTCGATCCCCAATCTCCCGCACGACTCGGTCCCCGACGGGAAGGGTGAGGAAGACAATCAAACGGTGTCGACTTGGGGGGAGGTTGAAGGCGATTTTCCGCATGCCGTTCCGCATTACGATATTCCTTGGTTCGAGCAGGTGATCGATTTTCCTCGTGGCGTGAAGGTGGCCGGGGCAGGTTTTCCTTTTTACCTCGGAGAAATGTCTCAAATGGTGCGTGCCTTGATTAATTTCTTTCTAGAGGAAGCGGGGAAGAACGGATACCAAGAAGTTCATTCTCCAATTGTGGTGAATGCCGCGAGTGCCACGGCAACCGGGCAACTGCCTGACAAGGAGGGGCAGATGTACGTCGATCAGAATGAGGGAATGTACTTAATTCCTACCGCGGAAGTCCCAGTCACCAATTTCTACAGAGACGAAATACTTAGCTCGGATGAATTGCCCATCAAGCGATGCGCTTACACGCCTTGCTTTCGGAGAGAAGCCGGCAGTTGGGGCAAGGATGTCAGGGGATTGAATCGTTTGCATCAATTCGACAAGGTCGAGCTGGTGAAGTGGGTTCATCCGGATAACAGTTTCG
>CAWVZQ010000205.1:0-5487 GCA_963934405.1 uncultured Opitutales bacterium
CTGGATTCGTCGGGTTAGCGAAAGCGGGAACTCCCATGGAGTCCTTCAAGGTTCCTAAGGGTGCCGATCGCAAGAAGGCTCAACAAGATTATCAAATCGCGGAGTTAGAACGCAGCATCAAATATTCAAAGGAAACCCTCGGTTTAGGCGCGAGAAGCTGACCCGCTTTAATTTCGCAGAAAAACAAATAAAATGAAGAAGTACATCCTCTTTTCAGCAATCAACTGTCTTGCCTTTTCCTTTCTATCGTTTACCGGATTTGCGGTTGGGAATTCCGTGCCGAAAGCTCTTGCCGTTCGGATCGACAAGGTGATCGAGAAAGCGCATGCCCGACCGCTTCGTAGCGACGTCAACACCCCTTGGGTCGTCATGCATGCAGTGGTGGCCTTTGAGAAAGACTTAGAGGTTTTCGACGTCGAGTCGGACGGGAAGCTAAATGCCATCGACTATCTTACCCATCATGCCAAGTTCGAAGGCAAACTGATTTACCATGACGTAAAAGGTGTGCCTACCTTGAAGACGCGCGGGAAAGGGGATAAGTCCTTCCTTATTCAGGATCACGTGGATCAATTTCTGTTTGCCTATGCTGATGCTGGCGTGAAGTTGGATCGTGAAATCGTTTCACGCACGGGAAAGAAATTTACGGTGCAGGACAAGTTGAACTTCGCCAAAAAGGGCTTTCGCGAGGATCAGGAACTTGGTTGGACCTTGGTCGCGGTGTCGAGTTATGTTCCCTTTGAAGAGGAATGGAAGGCCGATACGGGCAAGAAATATCGAGTAGAGGGCATCATGCGTTTGGCCATTCAACGTGATCCGCGCCGTGAAACGGAGGGTGGTCCGCACCATCTGTACGGGGTCGCATACGCTCTTCGAAAATATCTAGACCAAGGCGGCAAGCTTGTCGGAGTATGGAAAGATGCGAAGAAATACTTGGATAAATACGTCGCCATCACGAAGGACTACCAACAGAAAGACGGAGCCTTTTCCGCCGCCGTCTTCTTTCGCTCCGCACGATCGCGTACTCCTCGTCAGCTAATCAGTTCCACCGGGCACGCTCTCGAATGGATGAGCGTTGCACTCTCACCCGTGGAGTTGACGCAGGACTGGGTGCTCAAGGCGATTGATCGGATGGTGACTGATATGGAAAAGTTTCCCACCGAAGTATTTAGTGATGGTGGCTTGTACCATGCCGCCCATGCTCTTCGCAGGTTCCGCGAAGCCACCGGCGGATAAATCGAACCTATCTCTAACCAGTCCTCCCATGGAGAATATGCATAAACGTATTTTGCAGATTCTGGTTGCCCTCACTCTCTGGAGCGGAACCACAGCCAGAGAACTTCCCGTCGTTAAACCGGAAGAGGTCGGGATGTCCTCGGCTAAGTTGGCAAAGGTCGACGATGTCTTAAAGGGCTTTATTGCGGAGAAGAAGCTTGCCGGAGGCATCGTGGCAATAGCCCGAAAGGGAAAGATAGTCCACTTCGGAACCTATGGGAAAATGGACTTGGAACGCGACAAAGCGATGAAGCCCGATTCGATTTTTCGCATCTATTCGATGAGCAAGGCGATTACCACTGTAGCCGCTCTTGTCCTATTTGATGAAGGCAAGTACGATTTGGACGACCCCGTGGCGAAATACATTCCCGAATTCAAGGAACTTTCGGTTTGGAGAGAAGGTCAGGCGGAACCCGCCAAGCGACAAATGACCGTTCGCGACCTGATGCGTCACACCTCGGGGTTGTCCTATGGGTTTGTGGGAAACAGCGCGGTGGAAAAACGTTACAAGAAGGACAAGCCGATTGATCGGGCGGGCGATCTTCCGACCATGATAAAAAAATTGAGTGACATTCCCCTCGCATTCGAGCCGGGAACCAAGTGGCAATACAGCGTATCCATCGATGTTCTCGGTCGCCTCGTCGAAGTCTGGTCGGGACAGTCATTCGAAGACTTTCTTGCCGAACGCATTTGCAAACCTCTCGATATGAAGGACACCGCGTTTGACGTCCCGAAGGGGAAAGTCGATAGGTTCACAGCCAATTACGCTCCAAACGGATCGGGCAAACTTCGCCTTATCGATGATCCCGCGAAGAGTCGTTACCTGACTCCCGCCGGTCTCGCTTCCGGAGGAGGGGGGCTAGTTTCCACAACTCGCGACTATCTCCGATTCCTTCAGATGGTCCTCAACGGCGGGGAGCTTCATGGAAAGCGCCTTCTCAAGAAGAAGACAGTTCGTCTTATGACTCGAAACCAGCTTCCCAAGAAGCTTATGCCCATTCGAATAGGACCAATTCCGAGAGCAGGTGTGGGTTTTGGTCTTGGCTTTTCGACTCGCGTTTCAATGGGGCCATGGGATCCCGGCGGAAAGGTAGGCGAATTCGGTTGGGGCGGCGCCGCCAGTACTCACTACTGGGTGTCTCCCAAGGATGAGCTCGTCGTGGTTACGATGGAGCAGATTATGCCCTACAGTTTCATGACCGAGTGGGCGGTCAAGAAGCTCATCTACGAGGCAATCGAACAGTAGAACATCCCGCTATTCGTCGTCCAGCGACTCGCTGTCGCCAAGGTGACTGATGTCGCCCCAGTGGAGCACGCTCCAGTCTCCATTCTCCTTTTCTATCACGTTTACCGAGCAGTTCAGCAGCGCATATCTGCGTGGAGCATCCAGAGAAAGTCCGACCACGTGTCGAAATATGGCTCCGAGCACGCCGCCGTGAGTGACGACTAGCATGTTCTTCCCCATGTGCCGAACCGAGAAATCCTCGATCGCATTCACACAGCGTTCGTTGAATTGGCGAAAGCTTTCACCCTCAGGGACTAGGTAATCCGGTCCATCGTTGCGGAAGGAGCCATACACATCAGGGCATTGGTCAAGCATTTCCGAAGTGGTGAGCCCCTGGATGACGCCGAGGTTGCGTTCACGTAGTCTTTCGTCCGTTTGAAAGTGCATGCCCGAAGGGGTTCCCACCAGTTCGGAAGTGTGGACGGCTCGACCCAAGTCACTCGTGTAACAGGCATCGAAGGTTCCTCCTTTGAAGCGTTCTCCCAAAGCTTTGGCTTGACCTTCTCCATGAGGTGTCAACGGAGCATCCAAATGACCCTGCCATCGACCTGAGACATTCCATTCCGTTTCGCCGTGACGAACAAGAGTTATTCGTGTGATCTGACTCATTAGGCATGAAGCCATAAAGATGCTTTCGCGTGTCGTCACCTCCAAAAAACTGAGATGAAAAGAGTCTTTGATTCTTAGTATGAATTTAGATAACCTTCCCGAATGATTCCACAGGATATCATTGCTTTGAAGCGTGACGACGAGGCTATTCCCCTCGACGATCTTCGAGCGTTCGTCCTCGATTACTCGAAAGGAGAGGTTCCGGACTATCAGATGGCAGCCTTCGCCATGGCGACTTGCCTCAACGGCATGACCTTCGAGGAAACCGCAACCTTGACGCAAGCCATGATGGACTCGGGCGAAACACTGGACTTCTCCGAATTCGAAACTTTCTCCGTCGACAAGCATTCCACGGGGGGAATAGGCGACAAGGTCTCCCTTGTTCTGGCTCCCTTGGTAGCCTCCTGTGGTGGACTTGTTCCAATGATTTCAGGACGAGGCCTTGGTTTGACCGGTGGCACTCTGGACAAGTTGGAAAGCATCCCGGGTTATCGGACCGACCTTTCGTCGACGGAGTTGCGAAAAGTTGTGAGTGACTGTGGTTGCGTTATTAGCGGGCAGACGGATCGTTTGGCTCCGGCCGACAAAAAACTTTACGCTTTGCGTGACGTGACCGGCACCGTTTCTTCCGTGCCACTCATCACGGCAAGTATTTTATGCAAGAAGCTGGCTGCCGGCGTACAGGGTCTCGTTCTCGACGTGAAGTGCGGATCTGGTTCCTTTATGAAAACTGAGGCCGAGGCTCGCAAACTGGCCGAAACCATGGTTGCAGTGGGCACCCGTTCAGGTTGTCGGGTTGAGGCGCTTCTGACCGATATGAACAGGCCTCTTGGTCGTTCAGTTGGAAATTCATTGGAAGTTTTCGAAGTAGTTCGGACTCTCCAAGGCGAGGGCCCTGCAGATCTGGTCGAACTCACCTTTGCCCTAGGAGTACGGATGCTGGCAATGATCGGAGTCCCTGGCGATGATGACACCCTGCTGGCTCTTCTCGCTGATGCTCTTTACTCAGGGCGGGCTTTCGAGCGATTCCTCAAGATGATCCGCTTGCAGGGTGGCGACCCCGCTTTCGTAGAATTCCCTGATAAACTTCCTTCAGCATCAACTATCGAGACCCTTCCTGCTCCCAATTCAGGTTACGTGACTGCGGTGGATGCCGAAAAAGTAGGTCGCGCCGCCTTCATCCTCGGGGCAGGCCGAACCCAAAGGGAAGATGCCGTTGATTTTGCAGTCGGCGTGAGCGATCTCAAGCAGGTCGGTGAACCCGTCGCGAAAGGCGACTCTTTGGTCAGCATCCACGCGAACGCCACGGAGCACCTTGAGGAAGCCCGCGTCTTGCTTGGTTCCTCCTTTCTAATCGATAGCTCTCGTGGTGAGCCTGCAGCTTTGATTAAGGAGAAAATAACGAATTCGAATCTATCTTCCGACACCTTTTCTTCTTAAAGGTTTTATAAGCGAAGTAATTCTTGCCTGTGGTCACGAAAGATTTATTTTTTAATTAAACAACCCGTCGCATATATGAAAATCGTCATCGCTATTTCCGTGCTTTCTCTGTCCTTCGCTTTTCAACCCGAAAGCGTTTTTGCAAATAAGGTTCCCACTCCGGAACGCCTGCAGATCAACAACCCCCCTCCCCTCCCGGGACGTGGTCCAATACGTGTACGGCCTGTCCCCGGCGGTCGGGTTCCGGCCAAAGTTCCGGCCGCTTGGTCGAGCCATCAGCATGTTTTCGTGGGCACTCTCGATAAGGTTGTCGCGGGGCCGGTTGGTCGTTCGTTTCCCCCAATGTTCACACACAAGTTGAGCTTCACGATAAAGGAAGCCATTCGCGGTGATCTTAAACCCGGCGGCAAGGTGGAGATCTCCCACGTTGCTCGTCAACGCGTGGCTCCCGTCTTTCCGGATGGCGAGACCTGCTTAGTCGGAGCGGAAAAGAGTCGCGGCGGTTTTCAAGCTAAGGTTGTGCAGAAGCTTGATCCGGCGAAGATGGCATCTATTCGGCTTGCCTGTGCTCTGCCCTTGGGATGGAGCGGCAACAAGGCCGGTGAAGTTCTCTCTCCTTGGATAAGGCTCAAGGCCAAGTGGCCTGCCAACCAGAAGGAAGGGGCCAAGCATTTCTGTTCCGCCACTGGAAGACCTGCACTAGGTTTCGGCTTAGGTGCTGCTTTCGCGGTTGAGAAGGTTCCGCCTGAAGTTGACGTGAAGTGGACGAATCCGGATGGTGACGGAGAGTATCGCTTGACGGTCGAAAATCGCGAGGAACAGCCGGTTGTGATTCCTGCTCTAAGAAAGCTTGGCGGAAAAGTTCTATGGGATGAAAGCGT
>CAWVZQ010000206.1:0-5444 GCA_963934405.1 uncultured Opitutales bacterium
GTAAACACGATGATGGTGTCCTTGGTCAACCCGAGCTCGTCCAAGGCATCGATCACCTTGCCGACGTTCCGGTCCAGGTTTTCCATCATGCCCGCATAAACGGGGTTCTGCTGCCTGGCCGGAACCTTGCGATTGAATCGCTCGGGAATCATCTTCAGGGGTGTGTCGCCGAACATCCGCTTCTTCTTTGTCTGGTACTTCTCGACCAGTTTCTGCGGGGCCTGGATCGGCGTGTGAACGGCATAATGACCGAGTATGAGAAAGAACGGTTTCTTGCCCTCCTTGGCGGTCTCCCGGATAAACCCGATCCCCTTGTCCGTGAGGGCGTCGGTCAAGTAATCGCCGGGCTTGCCATCCTCCATGTCCGGCACGTCGGCGCTGGGTATCCCTTTCTTCTTATAGGGATGGAAATAAGATCCGGGCAAGCCATGCTTGGCGGTGGCCATCTGCCAATCAAACCCATGCTGTTTGGGCATACCAACCTTTTCGGAACCAACGTGCCACTTGCCAATATATCCGGTCCGATAGCCTGCCTGCTGAAAGGCCTCCCCTATTGTGGTCTCGGCCGCCGGAATATAAGTGGC
Source organism: uncultured Opitutales bacterium (assembly GCA_963934405.1). Classification (GTDB taxonomy): domain Bacteria; phylum Verrucomicrobiota; class Verrucomicrobiia; order Opitutales; family Seribacteraceae. The sequence goes on from CAWVZQ010000206.1 coordinate 585, forward strand.
GGCGCTGTTGGGGCCGTTCGGTTTGCGCGGATTGAGCCAACTGGTGAAACCAATGCGCTGGGGGTACTTGCCCGTCAACAGGGATGCCCGGGTCGGCGAGCAAACGTTGCATGAACTGTAGGCCCGGGTGAACATGGCGCCCTGCTTGGCCAATCGGTCGATGCGAGGCGTCTCGAAAAACTTCGACCCGTACACACCGAGATCTTTCCAACCGAGATCGTCGATGAACAAAACCACGACATTGGGCTTGTCGCGATCCGTTTCTTTGCCCGACGCGGTTCCGCCTATGGTGGTCAGGCCCACCAACAAAGCAGCCGCAGAGGCCCAAGTCATTCCATTCGTAATTTGTATCATGGTTATCCAATCACTCCTTTGACAACGTGCCCGTGAACGTCCGTCAGGCGGTAGTCCCTGCCTTGGAAGCGATAGGTTAGACGCTCGTGGTTAATGCCCAGTTGGTGTAGGATCGTGGCCTGCAGGTCGTGGACGTGTACAGGGTTTATAGCCGGGTTGTAACTAAAGTCATCCGATGCCCCATAGGTAATGCCCGGCTTTATGCCGCCACCCGCCATCCACATGGTAAAGCAACGCGAATGATGGTCGCGACCATAGGCTTTCGGGGTACTCGCGCCTTGAGAAAATACCGTACGTCCGAACTCGCTGCCCCAGATGACCAAGGTGTCGTCGAGGAGGCCGCGTTGCTTGAGGTCCTTGAGCAAGCCAGCGGTCGGTTGGTCGACGTCGTTGCACATCAGCGGCAGGTCCCGGGGGATATTTTTGTGATGATCCCAACCGACGTGATAGAGCTGAATGAAGGGGACGCCGCGTTCGGCCATGCGGCGGGCGAGCAGGCAATTGGCGGCGTAGGTGCCACGGACACGCGCCTTTTCGCCGTAGAGCTTGAAGGTAGTATCCGGTTCGGTCGAGAGGTCGGTCAGCTCGGGCACGGTCGTCTGCATCCGAAAAGCCATTTCGTATTGTCGCATCCGGGCTTGAATCTCGGGATCCTTCATGGTCTCGCTCTTGAGTCCATTGAGGCGTGTGATCGCCTCGATGCTTCGGCCTTGGGCGGTGGCGCTGACGCCCTTCGGGTTGGACACGTAGAGGATGGGATCGCCAACCGACTGGAGTTTCACGCCTTGGTATTGGGACGGGAGGAACCCGCTTTCCCAAAGTCGGCCGGAAACGGGTTGCGGCGTGCGTTTGCAACTACCGATCGAGGTAAGGACCATGAAGGCGGGCAAATTTTGATTCTCACTGCCCAAGCCATAACTTAGCCACGCCCCTATGCTTGGACGCCCCGCCAGCTGGTGACCGGTCTGCATCAAGGTACGGGCCGGGTCATGGTTGATGGCCTCCGAGTAGATCGAAGGCATGAAGCAGATATCGTCTGCCACGGATGCGAGGTTTGGCAGCAACTCGGTCACCCAGGACCCGCCTTGTCCATGGCGCTTAAATTCAAATCGCGTTGGTGTGACCGGCAAGGTCTTCTGCTTGTTGGTGAACCCAGTGAGGCGCTGGCCCATGCGGACACTGGGAGGGAGGTCTTGCCCGGCGAATTTCTTGAGATGCGGCTTGTGATCGAACAGGTCATGCTGGGACGGGCCGCCCGACTGAAAAAGGTAAATGACGCGCTTGGCCCGTGGAGCGAAGGAGAGAGCATCCGAAAGTCGACCCAGCTTGTCTCGACTTGGACCGGCATGAAGCAATCCGGTAAAGGCGGCGGCCCCCAGGCTCAAGCTGCTGGAGCGCATGAATTGGCGACGTGTCTGGCTGATGATCCGTTCGGCTACGTTGTCCATGGCTATTCCTTGGTTACGGTTTCATCCAGGTTGAGCAGTACGCGGGCAACCAAGGTGTAGGCTGCCAATTCAGGCGGTTGCAGCTTGGGGTTGGGCTTGGAACCGCCGATTGCCAGCAAGGCGGCGGCGGCTTTCGGATCGTCGGCGTAGACCTTCTTGAAGTAGCTTAGTTCCTGGCCGAGCAGGTCGAGTTCCACAGCCGTTGCGGGGCGCCCGAACAAAAGCTTCACGCCATGGCTGATTCGGTCGCCCGGATCGGCTCCGCCTTGCGTGATCATTCGTTCCCCGAGGTGCCGGGCAGCTTCCACGAAAGTGGTGCTGTTGAGGAGCGACAATGCTTGCATCGGGGTATTGGTCCGGCGCTGACCGACCTTGCAGGTGTCGCGTTCATTGGCGTCGAACATGACCATCAGCGGGGGCTTCACGGCGCGCCGCCACAAAGTGTAAAGGCTGCGCCGATAAAGACGGTCGCCCACGTCGGCTTTGTAGGTCGGACCGCCCTTGATGACTTCCTTCCACAATCCCGGCGGTTGGTACGGCTTGACCGGTCGGCCGCCGATCGTGTCAACCAGCAAGCCCGAAGCAGCCAATGCCTGGTCGCGAATGACTTGAGCCGGCAGACGAAACCGCGGACCGCGAGCGAGTAACCGGTTGTCGGGATCGCGACCGACAAGTTGTTCGTTGGTCGCCGCCGACTGGCGATAGGTTGCGCTCATGACAATCTGTTTCTGAAACCGTTTCACGTCCCAGCCGGAATCGATGAATGCGAGGGCGAGATAATCCAGCAATTCGGGATGCGACGGCGCTTCGCCCTGGGAACCGAAGTCTTCCATCGTCTTGACCAAACCAGTCCCAAAGTACCGTTCCCAGAAACCATTCACCGCCACCCGGGCAGTCAGCGGATGCTTGGGGTCGGTCAGCCACGCGGCCAAGCCGATTCGGTTTTTGGGCAACTCGGCGGTGGCCGGATGAATCCAGCCGGGCACGCCGGTATCCACTTTTTCGCCTGGTTTATCGAAAGCGCCGCGATGCAACACGTGGGCCTGCCGCGGTTTGGGCAATTCCTTCATCACCATGATCTTTGCGCCTGCCTTGAGAAGGGCGGCGCGGCGCTTCTTGATGGCGGCGGAGCGTTTCGACAGGTAAACGTCGAGTTTTTCCTTGGCCGGGAAATGACGGCGCGCCAGTGCCTTGTCCGCGGCGCTCCATTTCTCACGGTCTTTCTTTTTCAATCCCGCCGGGAGATTTGCCCAGTTTGCATCCACCAACTTGTCCATCCAGGCATCGAACTTTTTGGGAATCGCTTGCAATTCGGCCCCAAGAGACTCGTATTCCTCGAGATTCTTCAAGGGGGGGACTGCAAGCATGCCGCCGGCGGCTGATGCCCCCGCGCCAATGCCGCTTTCCTCACAGTTGTAGAAATAGGAGAACAGCTGGTAGTAATCGCGCTGGGAAATGGGATCGTATTTGTGGTCATGACAGCGGGCGCAACCCCAGGTCAATCCCATGAAAGTCGTGGCGACGGTTTCCGCCCGATCGGCGACGTTTTCAATCAACCACTCCTCGGCAAGGATACCGCCTTCGTTGTTGAGACGGTTGTTGCGATTATACCCGCTGGCGATGCGCTGTCTCATGGACGCATTAGGCAGAAGGTCACCGGCCAATTGCTCGGTAATGAATTGATCATAGGGCATGTTGTCGTTGAAGGCGGCGATCACCCAATCGCGCCAGGGCCACATCGTCCGAATCGGATCGCTCTCGTACCCATCGCTGTCGGCATAGCGGGCCGCATCGAGCCAACGGTAGGCCATGTGCTCGCCAAAACGCGGAGAGGCCAGAAGACGGTCGACGACGGCCTCGAAGGCTTGGTCGTCCGGGCGCGAGTCAGCCACGAAGGCATCGGCTTCCTTGGGGGTCGGGGGCAGACCGGTGAGATCAAGCGTTACCCGCCGGATCAGGGCCTCACGGATCGCCGGAGGGGAAGGTTTCAGGCCAGCCGCCTTCAAGCGCTGAAGAACAAAGCCATCGATTGGATTTTTCTCATGCCCTGAAGGTACGGGCCGAGGGGTCGGGGCAACCCATGCCCAGTGCTTGCGGTAAGCGGCGCCCTCGCTGATCCATTGGCGAAGTTTCGCAATCTCGGCCGGTTGCAAGGTCCGCCCGCTCTCTTCCGGTGGCATGCGCTCCTCCGGGTCGTGGTGTTCGACCCGCTTCATCAATTCGCTTTGCTCCGGTTTCCCCGGCACGATGGCAGCATACCCTCCCAATTCACGGGTGGCTCCCTCGAAGGTGTCGAGTCGAAGCTTTGCCTTGCGTTCCTTGCCGTCGAATCCGTGACAATGGAAGCATTTGTTCGAGAGGATCGGGCGAATCTCGAGATTGAAATCAATCTCCGCCGCAGCAGCAAACCACGGCAACGCCAGACCAAGAACAATGCCTTTTCCAAACCGGCTCATTGAATGAAAAATTGAGTGTTCGGCATAGTTTTCATTTCCTCGCCCGGCACTTGCCATTCCAAAGACAACCCAGGGGAATCGCCGGGAACCAAACAGTTGATCCGCAGGGGATGAAGACCTGCCCGCAAGGCAATCTTTCCGGACAGGGCTTTCGCTCCTGCCTTGTATTGGGAATCGGCATCGATCAACAGGGCGTCATGGAGGCGAGCAACCGCCTTGCCGTTGGTGGTTAAGGCAAAGTGATACACGCCGCTTTTAGGCACCCGCAAATACCCGACGAACTGCTGGGCACCGGTTGTCACGGCCAAGCCCTTCACGATCTTGCGCCCGGAAGGCGTTCCATCACCGAGTTGAGGAACCCAATCGAATTGGCCGGGGAATTCCTTGTGCACCAAGCCGGGGCGAGTCGCAATCTTCTTCACTGCGGGCACCAAGGCGTTGTCATAAGGACGCTTCGACAGGGGATCGATGCGACGCGAGCGCATGACGGCGGCCTGGAATTGCTTCTGTGTCGGGGCACTGGGCTTGCCTGCGAGGTCCGTCGTTTCCTTGAAGTCCTTCAGCGTGTGATACACTTCAAAAGTGTCCCGATGGCCCTTCAC
>CAWVZQ010000207.1:0-5433 GCA_963934405.1 uncultured Opitutales bacterium
CCGATTCCTTGCGGATGCCGGCCACGAATTCCTTGGTGATCGGACCGCCCTTGTTTCCAAAGCTATTTCTGACATAGGTCGTGATGGCGGCGATCCATTCGTCGTTATTGGCCCCCAAAGGTAGCATTTGCCCAGGGTATTTCTTACCATCGAGTTCGCCCGTTTGGCCATGCAGGACGGTTCGCACGAGGCTGCCACCTGAGCCTAGCACACGGGGTGACTTTGGTAGCGGCGGGGCTAAGGTTACGCCTGGTTGACCGACCATGGGGGTGCCCTTACCATCATTGCCATGACAGGCAAAGCAAAGTTGTTTGTAGATGACGGCCCCGCTTTCCATCTGCTTGCCGAAATGGGCGTCTATCTTGCGCTGTTTGGCTAAAAGGGCCCGCTCCTGAGCGAGCTTTACGCGATTTCCGGCAATGCTCTTGAGGATCGGCTTGTCAGCGTGTTGCTCTATGAGGTTGTCTTGAATGCCCGCGAGCACCTCGGAATCCGTTGAACCGCTGTAGGCGATCGAATTGATTGTCTGGAGGGACACGTCGGCATGAGTTTCTTTATCGAGTCCTTTGAATCCGGAAATGACAGTCTTGTCTCCATCGGTGAGAAAGGGCTCACTAATGCGTACTGCAGCCATGCGGACGCGATGATCGGCATCCCCAAGCTTTTCTGTGAGCAATTTCGGATTGACTGCTTCCAGTCCCTCCAGCGTCCATAGAGCATGAACCCGACCGAGGGCGGACTTGCCTTCGCGGGCCAACTTTTCGAGAGCGGGTGTCACAGACTTTCCATCTTTGCGGAGGATAATGAGTTTCTGGGCGGAATCGCGCCACCAGCCATTCGAGTGGGAAAGGTGAGCAACGAGATCGGCAGTGGAATCCTCCAGCATATTCGGCTTAGGTCCAGGTTTGTGATCCTTGTGTAAGAGACGATAGATGCGACCCTTTCCGACGTTTTTGTCGATGCCCCATTTATCAATCACACCGCGAAGATAGCTTCCCTTGCGAGTCCAGTTTCCTTGCTGGATAATGCCCCGGTGCATATCAATGAAGAACATTGTTCCGTCTGGTGCTGTTTCCGCGCCAAGCGGTCTGAAGTTGATGTCTTTAGAACGCATGAACTCGATACCGGGATCTGCATTACTGAGCACGGTCAACCCGTCCTTACGGTCGACTTTCGCTCGGCGGATCAAACGGCCCACGGGCTCGGGAATGAATAGATTGCCGTATAGTTCCTTTGGCAGTCGGTCACCACGATAAATACCTTGTCCTGCGCAACCGGTGAAAACGTTCAGGCCGCCGTTGGCGGCAACTCGACGGCGACCACCCTGCACGTCCGGTACGGCTGCAATGGGAAAAACGGTGCGAAAATTCGCCTCGGTCTGGCCCGGAGCATCAAACATTCCGTAGATTGGTGGTTGCTGAAAAAAGAAGGCAGGATTTTCTCCTCCGCCGGTGGAATAGTAAAGGCGCCCGTCATCATCCTGCGTCAGCCCCCATTGGCCACCGCCACGCGGGAGACGCTCAGTCTTGAACTCGCCGTTGGTGTAGCGGTAACGAACGTTTTGGTAGGTGATGTAAATCCAGTTGTCGAGATTCCATACGAGTCCGCTGGGCTGGTGCTCCATATTGCCTCCGCGTCTTCCACCTTCAAAGACCTTCACTTTCTCATCGGCCACACCGTCGCCGTCGGTGTCCCTGTAGTTCCATAGATCTAGGGTATTGGTAATGCCGACCATGACGCGATCGTCCAAAGGTAGAACCATGCGAGGCAACAATAGCTTATCTATGAAAACCGTGCTCTTATCGTAAACTCCGTCGCCATTAGTGTCCTCGTGACGAGAGATCCGACTGAGCGGCTCCTGTTCGCCAGTGGCATCCGCGGTTTGCATGTAGGTACGCATCTCGACCACGTACAGAACGCCGTTTCCGTCCCAGGCCATGGCAACGGGTTCCTCGATCTGAGGCTCGCTCAGGACGAGTTCAAGCGAATAGCCTTCCGGCAACTCAATCGATTTGTGAGACTCCTCAATGGAAAGGAAACCTTTTTGATAAACATCGTCTCCCGGTGCGGCGAGACTTTGTAAAGCGAGGGCTAGGAGAATAGTTGTGGGAAAGAGTTTTTTCATTTTCGTAGTAATTGCTGACATAGCTTGCGGTGTTGAGATTCGACAGAATTGCTCAAACAGAAAAATTAGCAAAGCATAGATTAGATACCTGTCGATTATTTACAAAAGTAGCCGGTGGCTAGTTTTTTCTCTAGGACAAAGAAAAAATCCAGAACGAGGGGTCCGTCAAATCTCATTCGATCTCTGGATTCATATGAGGTATTCATCGTTTTTGAGATTGGCTTCAAATAGTAAAATGAGGATGGTTAAATCAATGAAGCATCTACTGACACTCGTTATTTTTGCATGGGCCCAAAATACTCTTCATGCCGCTAAACCCAACTTCGTCTTCCTTTTGGGCGACGACATCAACCGTGACAGTCTCGGTTGCTATGGTAACGTCGACTGCCCTACCCCGCACATAGACAAGCTAGTGAAAGACGGGGTCAAGTTTAACAAAGCCTACACTTCGGTGGCCATGTGCGCCCCATTTAGGCAGGAACTCTACAGCGGACGAACGGCCTGGCGAACCAAGGCATTTCTTAACCACTCGAACTCCGTCCCCGACACGAAGAGCCTGCCTCATTACCTCAAACCGCTCGGCTATCGCGTAGGTCTAACGGGCAAGACTCACATCGGACCAAGGACATCGTATCCTTTCGAATACTTAGGTGACGGCAGCAAACCCGATTCCAACAGCTTTCTTCTCGGCAAGGCCAAGGAATTCATTGGTTCCTGCCGCAAAGAGGAAAAACCTTTCTGTCTCGTCATCGCTTCCCACGATGCCCATTCCCCTTACACAAATGGCGACAGATCCGTATTTGATCCCGCAAAGTTAACCATTCCTCCCTACTGGATCGACACACCCGAACTACGTAAAGCCTTGGTTCCCTACTATGCCGAGGTTGCCAACTTCGATGCTCTTGCCGGAGCAATAAGATCCTATTTAGACGAATCCGATTTGGCCAACGACACCATATTCTTCGTCTGCACGGAGCAAGGGTCAGCCTTTCCTTTTGCGAAGTGGACCTGTTTCGACAACGGTCTCCACACAGGATTGGTGGCCTATGGACCCGGCATAGTGCCAAAGGGACATGTCTCCGAAGAACTCTTCTGGCTCTGCGACGTCGCCCCTACTATGATCGATGCCGCAGGGGGAAAGATGACGAAAGGCTTCTTCGACGGCCGCAGCCAATATGCCAACTTGACCGGAAAACCGACTCAGGTACACGACTTCGTGATCGGCCAATTCAGCAACAAGGGAATCATCGACAACAACGACCGCATCTATCCGATCCGTTGCATCCGGGATGACCGCTATTCCTTCATTTGGTCTCCCAACCACGAGCAAATCACATCAAACGTGTCGCTCAGCAAGGCACTCGCCCTTATCAATGGCGAAACGCCACGGGCGAACAAACCGGGCAAAGAATTCCCCGCGGCCTCCTGGGTGGAAGCCGCCAAGGGACCGCCACTCGAAAATCCACTCATCAAGAAACTAAATCGGCGACCCGAGTTCGCCTTATACGACTTGCAGAAGGATCCCCACGAATTGAACGATTTGGGATCCGACCCCAAGCACAAGAAAACTATCAACCGTCTCCGCAACCAGCTCTTCAGCTGGCTAGAGCAACGCGACGATGCCGACCCCATCGCCACGGAAAGGGCCATTACCAAGAACAAGGCGACGAAGCCCAATAAAAAGAGACCAAAGCAAAAAGGGCAAAACAAGTAGCTGCCCGGCAATAAGCAAGTCGGAGGTCCGCGACTGCAAAGTAAAGCAAGGACAAGACGATTTATTTGAGCGGGTTCTCGTACCAGACTACGTTGTGGCTGAGTTGCCCGGCAATTAGCAGGTCGAGATCGGTATCGCCGTCCATGTCCACGGCCCGAATGTCATAGGCGGCTTGGTCGTCGGAAACGACGTGGGTGGTGAAGTTACCCTTGCCATCGTTCTCAAACCAAGCGACCACCTTGCTGACGTAGGCGCAGGTTGCGGCATCCACGTCGCCGTCGCCGTCCATATCTACAACCTGCAGGCAGTGCGGGGAAAGAAGCTCTGTGTTCACCTCGTGAATCTTCCAGCTAGGGTTCTCGAACCAAAGAAGGCCTTTTCCGTGCCCTCGAGAAGCTAGAATGTCGAGCTTGCCGTCACCGTTCAAGTCGGCAGGTTGAATATTGGTCGCGCCAGGATGTATACCTGGTAAAAGGTGCTTCTTGAAAGGCTTGGTCGGGTCCTTGCCCGCTTCCCACCAAGCGAACCACTCTCCCTTGCCGAACTTCGGGTCGGGAAAACCTTTGGCGGCAAGGGTAAGGTCGACTCGCCCATCGCCGTTCAGATCGCCATAGCCTAGGTAATGGCTGAGGCCGGGGGCGTCCTTGTCGGCAAAGATAAATCGTTTCCAGCGCTTCGCTTTGCGAGGGTTCTCGGGCACCTTCAACCAAGCAGCTGAATTGGGAAATTTGCCAGTGGGTTGTCCACTGTTGGCAAGAAGGTCTAGCTTGCCGTCGCCATCCACGTCCGCCTTCAACACGCCATGGATGCCGATTAGTTCGTCGTCCGCGATCCGCATTTTCCATTCATCCTTCAACGGGTTTTCGGGACGCTCGAACCAAGCGACCAACCCCGGTTTGTAGCGTGCCCCAATGAAGTCGGGATCTCCGTCACCATCCACGTCGAAGGTTTCGCCATGGATGAAGTTCCGCCCCTCGTTCTCTCCAATCACCACAGGCTTCCAGTCGGGAGCCACGAACAAACGCGTCTTGCCTCCGCTGTTCGCTATCACATCCACCTTGCCGTCCCCGGTGAAGTCAGCGGCTACCGCGACGTTGCAACGCTCACCTCGGTGAATCTCATGTTTAGTCCAGCCCTTACCAAAAAGAATGCCAAAAGGGGAAAGAGCAGTAACAATGAACAAAAGGTTTTTCATTTGGTAACGGGCAACGGAAAGGACGAAGACAGGCAAGCTGAAAAGAAGATTTTCGCCGCGGTAAAGATTTGCTCGGCAAAAGAAAGTTTCATGAAATAACTATCTGTGAATAAAACAAAAAGAAAGACCTTTGCATTCTTGATTCCCACATTGTTCGGATCAATCATTGGCTTGGGAAAGGACTCCACCCTACCCAATCCCAACCAAGTGGACAAGCCCGAGATGATACGATTCATCAAACCCGATCCCACGACGCTTCCCGGCATCGTGGTGGACGACGTGGATGCCAAACTGGTCGGGCAGTGGAAACATTCCGTGCACACCCCGCCCTTCGTGGGCAAGAGCTACCTCCACGACATGAAGGAGGGAAAGGGCGAGAAGTCCGCCACCTTCACCCCC
>CAWVZQ010000208.1:0-5424 GCA_963934405.1 uncultured Opitutales bacterium
CGCGACAGGGTCGTGTTGGCGATTACGAAGCGCTCAAACCACATTCCGATGTTAACGAAGATGGAAATGACCCATACGAGGGGTGTGTTTTCTCGTATTGCCTTGAACCAGAACAATTGCGGACAAATGACGTTACAACTGACCATGATCCAGTAGGCCCACCAGTAGTTGCCGAAAGCACGATTGATAAAGGCAAAACCCTCATAGGAGTTGGCGCCGTACCAAGCGATGAAGAACTCCATGGCATAGGCATACCCAACTAAGCTTCCGGTGGCCAAGGTGATCTTGCACATGTTGTCTATGTGCTTTTGGTTTATAAGGTCGTGGAGTCCAAATACGGCACGTACGGGAAGGAGGAGGGTCATAACCATTCCGAAACCCGAGAAAATAGCACCCGCTACGAAATATGGCGGGAAAATAGTAGTGTGCCAGCCAGGTAAGTTGGCTATGGCAAAGTCAAACGACACTATCGTATGTACCGAAAGTACGAGTGGAGTGGAAAGTCCTGCCAAGAGGAGGTAGGCCATCTCGAAGTTTCGCCAGTGGGTATTTGAATTGTTCCAACCCATGGAGAGGAACCCATAGAAGTACTTTCGCCACATTTTTTTCGCTCGATCCCGCAAGACGGCGAGATCGGGTATCATGCCCATGTACCAAAAAAGGACGGAGACCGTAAAGTAGGTCGACACGGCAAAAACGTCCCATTCCAAAGGGCTCTTGAATTGAGGCCAAATGTTGTTCGAGTTGGGAATGGGAAATAGCCACCATGCAAACCATACCCGACCGACGTGAAACAGTGGAAAAATACCGGCGCACATAACGGCAAACACGGTCATGGCTTCAGAACCGCGATTAATCGAAGTTCTCCACTTTTGCTTGAGGAGGCACAGAATAGCGGAGATCAGAGTTCCTGCGTGTCCAATGCCAATCCAAAACACAAAGTTGACGATCGCCCAACCCCAATTGACGGGATTGTTGTTTCCCCATTCTCCTACACCGGAGGAAACTAGGATGAGCAAACCCATCCCGGTGAAACTTGCAATTGAAAGGGCGAATATGAAGCACCACCACCACCAAGCCGGGGTCTTCGCCTCGACGATTCCACAAATCTTGTCGGTTATCCAGTGCAGACTTCGCTTGTTCAGTACAAGTGGAACATCATCCAGTTTGGCCGGATTGACCTTTTTCAGGATTTCGGGTGATTGCTCAACCGTATCTGTAGCTGCCGAACTCATCAATGCTGAGAACTCCCATTACTCTCAGTGGAATGATCGCCATGATCATCGTTGCCGTGACCTTCTTCGTGCGAAGGGTGAGCCCGATCATGGTATTCACGAGAAGAATACGGTTTGTCGGTGGCATCCGGCATGTGCGGGTTTGGGTTTCGGATGCGAGCCATGAAAGTAGTGCGAGGCCGCGTATCGAGGTATCCAAGAACCGAGTAATCTCGCGGATTTGTTTTCAACTTTGAGACTTCGCTTTCGGGATCTGAAATGTCGCCGAATTCAATGGCGTCAGCCGGGCAAACTTGTTGGCAAGCAGTTTTAATGGTCCCGTCAGGAACCTTGAGCTTATCCTTAAGTTCAAGTTCAGCCCCATCCTTGCCCGTTGAAAACTTTTCGCTGCGTTGGGCCTTAACTTTCGTGTGAATCTTGGCCTCTTGAATTCGTTGTACGCAGTAAGTACATTTTTCCATTACGCCTCTCATCCTTACGGAGACGTCAGGATTGTTCGCAAGGGTCGGCAACTTGGGTTTCTCTTCTCCCAGAGGACCAAGATAATAATCGTCTTTCTTCCGCTTATTCCAATCAAAGAAATTGAAGCGACGTACCTTGTATGGACAGTTGTTGGCGCAATAACGGGTGCCAACGCAACGATTGTAGGCCATCGCATTCAGTCCCTCTTCGTCATGAACCGTAGCATTTACGGGACAGACCTGTTCGCAAGGAGCGGTTTCACAGTGCATGCATGCCACACCTTGGAAATTGACTTGCACGTCGGAAGGGATTTCTGCCCCTTCGCGTTCGGTGGAACTGAAGTAGCGGTCTAGGCGAATCCAGTGCATTTCACGACCACGAAGCACTTGATCCTTCCCTACGACGGGAATGTTGTTTTCACTTTGGCAGGCAACGACACACGCATTGCATCCGGTGCAAAGGTTCAAGTCTATGGACATACCCCATTGATGGAGTCCGAATTCCTCTGATTTTTCGTAAGTGTGGTCGGGGTGTTCGTAAGCAGAATGTCCGCGCGGTGTGGTCTGCGACTTGTGTTTAAGGGACTCCTTGTCTTCTCTGCCATAAACGAGGGGCGAGTGTGATTCGACTCCCATTTCGTCGGCAAAGTCTTCTTTGCCCGCGTACTCGTCGGCATTTGCCTCTCGAACGATCGCACGGCCTTCCATAGACCAGTGCTCCTGCACGTTTGCAAGGATTTGCCTGCTTTTCGTAGTGGAAAGTGATACTCCTGTAGCAATGCGGGAAGAATCCGAACCGAGAAGAGCATAACCATCGTATCCGGTGCCCTCCCCTACTCTTCCTACTGTTCTTCTACCCATTCCGAGGGTGGCGATTAAGCTGTAGTCCGCCAATCCCGGTTGAACGTGTAGTGGTCCTTCGATAAAGGAACCGTCAGCCAAGGTAAGCTTCACCACTGGAGAATCCTGCTTGCCGAGTGAAAATACGGCGGTGTCGGGTGCGACCTCGCCATTTTTGTTCAACATGGTCGGGTCGGGAAGTAAATTAAGATCTTTGTACTTCTGCTCTAATTCGTAGGCTAGAACCGGACTGACGAGGATCGCATTGTCCCAAGTGAGCTTGGAAATCGGGTCGGGGCACTCAAGCATCCAGCCATTGTTTGCGTATCGTCCGTCCCAAGTATGAAAGTCCGGTACTAAAAGTACTTCGAGCGAATCGGATGTGGGCGCTGTGGGCAGGTCGTCCTTAAGCTCGGCCAGTTTATCTAAATCATATACTGGCGAGACAAAGGAAACTTTGCGGGAAAGTAGACCAATCCGAAGAAAGTCATCAAAAGAACTGCCATCCGACAATTCTTTGAAGGTTTCCTGGACCAATGAATGGGAAGACTTGGATTCACCTGCTAGAATGGAAAGGACATCAAGTTCGGAAAAGGTTTCGAAGAGCGGTTCGATCAATGGTTGCACTGGCAAGTGCGCGGAAAGATCCCAAGTCGTGCCGTCGCCCCAGCTTTCCAAGTAGTGGGATGCTCCAATATGCAAATTGGAGAATTCGGAAGTTTCGTCAATTGACGAACCAAACCTGATGGTAAGATCGACCTTTTTGGCTAGGGCCGACCAATCTAAGTTTGCCGGACTTGAAAAAGCAGGGTTGCCGCCTAAGAATATTAAGGTGCCTATCTCGTCCGCCTCGATGGCTTCGACTAAATCAGAGATATTCGAAGAGTCGTCACTCGGAAGCTCTACGTAATTAACGGTTTTCCCGTTAGCGCCAAGTGCTTGATTGATCGCGTAGGTAAGTAAATGCGCTTCCTCGGGCAAATGATTTCCTGCGAGCACCAAGGATTCGCCTTTGTGAGCGACTAAATCAATTGCTGTTTCCTTGCACCACGAGGAGTCCAAGCCTGCCTTGGCAGCTCGTTCCTTCAATAGTTCTGTCACGGAGTTAGGCGACTTTTCCGTAAGTGAAAGAACTTCGGCGGCGACAGCACTGGCAAATGCCACCATTTGAGAAGAGGAAAGACGTAGTCTGTGGTCGGCGGCGGCACCGGTGAGTGTGAGGTCGGACTCCACGGAGTAGAGACGATTCATTTTCTTGGTGTCCGCGGCACTCAAGACCTTTCGCCCCCTTGTGAATTCACGGGTGAGCCGGAGGTGATCCGGCTCGCGGGTTCCTAAAAAGTCGCAATCTATGGAGAGTATGCGTTTAGCCTTTTTCAATCTTGGCAAGGAACGCAAAGGACCTGTTGACAATGCTTTGCCCAAGGCTTTTGCTAAAGTCGATGAGTCGATGGGATCGTACTCAGACCAGATTACGCCCTTGTTGCGTAACTTCGCAGCAAGTTTTTCTCGAGAAGGCGAACTGGATGATTCCGCAAGAACGGCTACCTTGCCTTTGGATAATCTGTCGGGAGAGAGAACACTTTCAAGCGTCTTGACGGCATCACTCTTTTGGGTCTTTTCCCAAGTAACTGTTTTTTTGTCACCGGTGCCAGAAGCGCTTGAAGCATAACTCCCTTGAGCACGGTCGGGATCGTAAAGACTTAGTACGGTAGCTTGCGAATGGACGTCGGTACCACCTCCGGAAGGGGAATAACTAGGGTTGCCTTCCACCTTGGTAGGTCTTGATTGGTGACTCTCGACGATCAGAGGCACATTTCCGAAGGAAGTGGGAAGTGAAGTGGAATAGTAGTTGGGGATTCCGGGAATGACTTCCTCTGGTGATTTGCCATACGGCATAATTGCCTGCTCCGGCCGTCGGCAACCCGACATTCCGAATCCGGCTAGGCCAAAAGAAGCGGCCATTACCTTCATGAAGTTGCGTCGCTGGACACCATCAATCAAGGAAGCTCCTTCAGGGAATTCTCGTTCAACCCAAGTGCGGAACGCCGGAGTTTCAGCCAGATCGTCCAAGCTTTTCCAATAGCGAGAGCCTGAAGCTCCCTTTCCGTTCGGATTATTCATAGTCATCGATGGCATCCTGTGCAACTGACAGGAGGATGTATGCCCCACTTCTCCTTAAGATTTAAACCTGCGTGGGCTTGGATAGCGACCGGATCTTCACTGTCAGTGAGAGTGGGCAACCAAGAAAGGTCAGTGACTTTGTCCATGGGGCGAAGGGCATCTTCGGGGTTTCGATGGCAATCCAAGCAAAATGCCATGCTCAAATGCTTGGCGTGAGAAACTTCTTTCATCTGGTCGATCCTTCCGTGGCATGCTACGCAACTTACACCACGATTTACATGTATGGCGTGATTGAAGTAAGCATAGTCCGGCACTTTATGGATACGAGTCCAAGGTACTGCGGGACCTTGACTGAGTATGCCGTCGTGATTCGTGTCTTCCCCTTTGCTTAAGATGCCGTCCTTGTTTTTGTCTTCCCCGTAATAACTATCTCGAATTGGCCCTAAGGCAGGAGAATCCGCCTTGATCGTCTTGTGGCAACTCATGCAAATGTTGGCAGCGGGGACACCCGCATGGGCAGACTTGTCAACGCCATGATGGCAATATCGACAATCCAGTCCCAGTTCGCCGACATGGAAACTGTGATCGTATGATACGGGTTGGGTGGGTTGATAGCCAACCCGGGTGTACTTGGGGGTGGCATAATAATTTATGCCTGCAGATACGCCAGCACCAATTAGCCCTAAGCCGACAATGACCTTTAAGGGTAATGTATTAGTCCAGCGAGGAAAGATGTTGCTCATGACGCTTTAGGCTAAACGAGT
>CAWVZQ010000209.1:0-5415 GCA_963934405.1 uncultured Opitutales bacterium
TCCAGTCAAGGAAACCCTGATCGTTGACGACGGATCGACAATTCCTTGCCCTCACAAGGAGCTCCTTGAGGATCCCGACGTTCGCATCGTCCGACTGGATCAAAACCGTGGCAGGGGCTACTGCAGAGCCCTCGCCTTCAGAGAAACAAAGGGACAGTTGGTACTTATGTTGGACGCGACCAACTCTCTGGAAGATCGTTTCATTGAAAAAGCCCTTCCCCACTTTTCAACCCCCCGAATAGCAGCGGTCTCGGGGGCTCTTATATCCAGGAAAAAGGACAAGGCAGTCGATAGGTGGAGAGCACGTCATTTGTTCCACGAATCAAGCCTAAAGAACGCATGGGCAGAACCATGCTCCATGCTCATCACCTATGGGACCATTTTCATAAGGCGGGCGATCGAGAAGGTTGGAGGCTTTGATCCGCAACTTCGATTTAAGGAGGACCAAGACATGGGTGAACGCCTAGCCTCGGCAGGGTATCAAATAGTCGGCGACCCCAAGCTCGAGGTGTATCCATCTATTAGCAATACAGTCAGTGAAGTACTCGAACGTTATTCCCGCTGGTATATGGATACGGACGAGAAACCCTCCCTGAAAGGCTATTGGCACAATTTAAAGGCATCTTTTCGCCCAATGATGGAGATGGATCTGAGAGAAGGTGACTGGGGCTCCGCCCTTATCTCCATGCTCGCTCCGCATTTTCAGCTCTACCACAGCATCAAAGCCTACCAATCAAAAGATGACGTTTCATCATCAGTCCAATAAGCGTAAGACCATCTCCTTAAGGAATCAAGCGTTCTCAATCCAATGAGACCCATACCGGTCAACTTACCCAAACTTGACGGCAACGAGTCGAAATATGTACTCGAAGCCATTGAAAGCGGTTGGATCTCATCCGAGGGTCCCTTCGTCAGTCAATTCGAGCGACAATGTGCCAAAAGGCATGGCAGAAAGCACGCCATTGCAGTATCCAGTGGCACCGCCGCGCTTCAATGCGCCGTGAATGCACTGGATCTTTCCCCCGGCGATGAAGTCGTCATGCCATCTTTCACCATTATCTCATGCGTCACTCCAGTGATCGAAAGTGGCGCCACCCCGGTCCTCGTCGACTGCGATCCCAAAACCTTCAATTCCTCGCCCGAACAAATCATCTCGGCAATTACCCCCAGAACGAAGGCAATCATGCTGGTTCATATCTACGGTCTACCCGTAGACGTAGACCCAATACTCGCAATAGCTAAGGAAAATGGCATCAAGGTCATTGAGGATGCGGCAGAAGCCATTGGCCTCGACTACAAAAATCGACCTTGTGGAAGCCTTGGCGACATCAGCGCCTTTAGCTTTTATCCCAATAAGCACATAACGACCGGAGAAGGAGGGATGGTCCTCACCGATGACGAAGGTCTCGCCCAATGTTGCAAAGCTTCCCGCAACCTTTGCTTTCAAGAATCAAAACGGTTCTACCACGAAAGAATTGGCTGGAACTTTCGCATGACGAACATTCAAGCGGCCATTGGCTTGGCTCAGTTGGAAAAGCTCGATCAAACCATATCCCGCAAGCGTTGGATCGGGGAGAAATATAACGAACTCCTTGACGGGTGTCTTTCCTTGCAACTTCCTTTGCCCGAAACCTCCTACGCCAGAAACCTCTACTGGGTTTATCCCATCGTTTTGAAGGATTGTTGCCCAATGACCGCAACTGAAGCCATGTCTAGGCTTAATGAACGAGAAATTGGAACTCGTCCGTTCTTTTATCCCATGCACAAGCAGCCTGTATTTAACAAAATGGGATTCTTCGAAAAGGATTTTCACCCGAACTCCGAAAGAATTGCGGAACGAGGGTTCTACATCCCCTCGGGTGCCGGAATCTCAGATGAGCAGGTGCAGCAGGTAGCAAGCTCCTTAATCGAGATAGTTCAGAGATGAGCCGTCTTATTCGTAATTCATCATCCACATGAAAATAGGAGTAATTTTCCACGGCAATCATCTCGCTGGAGGTTGCTTTCAACAAAGCCTCAATGCTATAAGGCTACTATCGAAAGAAAAGAGTCCGTACGAATTCCTTTACTACACTCCAGACAAGCAAAATATGCTGGCAGCCGCCGAGGAAGGAATTAAGGCAAGATCTTTTCGCTTTGGACGAAAACAGCGCCTTGTTCACAAAATCAGGAAGCATATTACGCTAAATAGATTGCTAGAAGGATTTGCCTTCTTCCAGCCCTTTGACGCAATATTCGAGAAAGACGGAGTGGACCTGCTTTACTTTACCGGTCCATCTCCGATTTGCTTGTTTTTGGAAAGGCTCAACTATGTCTTCACATTCTGGGACTTGTGCCACAGAGACTACCCCGAGTTCCCCGAAGTACGAGAAAGTTTCGAGTTCGAAGCCCGAGAAGACCTTGCCCGTAAAGCGCTGCCCAAGGCCGTTGCCGTAATCGCAGAATCACCACTCGGGAAGGAAAACCTAGAGAAAAGATACGGTCTCGACCAAAACCGAGTCCACTGGATATCAATATCCCCTGCACGGCGACCTTCTGAACAGGAAGACTCGAGTTTTGACCCGAGGAAGGCGGCAAAAATTCCTCCTGATGCTCGCTACGTATTTTATCCAGCCCAATTCTGGGCCCATAAAAATCACAGGCTCATCGTCGATGCTCTTGCTTGCCTGAGGAAGTCGGGTCCCGAAGAAGTTTATGCCGTTTTCTGCGGTTCGGACTGCGGCAACCTGCCTACTATCTTGGAAATGGCAAAACGAAAAGGCGTCGAGGACTTGGTCAAGTACGTAGGTTTTGTTCCCGACGAACAAATGTCGGCATTTTACAAACACAGCTTGGCCCTCGTGATGCCCTCCTACTTTGGACCTACCAACATGCCTCCCTTTGAGGCCTTTGCACTTGATACTCCCGTCGTCGTTTCCGATCTCCCAGGCATCCGTGATCAAGTGGGAGAGGCCGCCTTGCTTGTTTCGCCAGACAAACCTGAATCTCTCCGTGACGCCATTCTCAGGCTCGTGAAGGAACCTCAATTAAGAGATACTCTTGCGAAAAAAGGTAAGTCTCGACTCGAAGAGTTTTCTGATGAGGACCGCCTCTCCACACTTCGAAATATATTCAATGCCTATGACCAGAAACGACTGACTTGGTCTATTGAATGAAATTCTTTTCCATCAGCATTAAAAACCACCTGAAATCTCCTTTCGTTTGGATTGCTCTATTATATCTTCTCACGACCAAGGCGCATCTGTTGGTGATCGACTCCGAATATTCAGTCAAGACAGCAGAGGCAATAATCGATCATCGGAGTCCTCAAGAACAAAGGCGTTCTCAACAACTTGCGGCACAACATGAAGAATCCTCAGGGCGAGGACATCTTTTGGTCGATCTATGTTCCAATGGTATTCAGTAAGAATGAATTTCAAGTGGCGGACGCAGAAACAGTAGCTCATTACTCATTTGAAACATTGTCGTAGTACCTATACGAAAAGGTCACCAACCGCAACATTCCGATGGGTTGCGATAATTGGGCCAACAAAAACCTGATTTTCGGAAAAAACCACATCGTCATTCAAGAATAATGAAAGAGACGCTTAAAAGGATAATCAAGGACATGCTGGGAATATTGTGTTCCGGCAACCTCAAGGTACTCGCATATATCTACAAGACCGACAAAAGGGGACACGACTATTTGGCGAAGTATCAAAAACATTTCTCCAAACTTCGGCTTAGAAAAATCAACCTACTGGAAATTGGGATCGGCGGATATGAGAATCCAAAAGCGGGAGGCAATTCGTTGAGAATGTGGAAAAAATATTTTCCGTTTGGAAGAATTCATGGAATCGACGTCATCGACAAAAGATCTTTGACTGAAAGAAGGATTAACATCCATCAGGGAAGCCAAACGGATCTTTCCTTTCTTGAATCCGTTTTGGAGGAAGTCCTTCCCGTAACCATCATCATCGATGATGGAAGCCATGTTTCCGAAGACGTAATCACCACCTTCAAGTTCTTGTTCCCAAAACTTGAAAGCGGTGGAACCTATGTCGTCGAAGACATGCAAACCTCTTATTGGCAGGAATTTGAAGGCGACCCGGAAGACTTGAGCAATCCCAGCACTTCCATGAATTTCTTCAAGCAACTCACTGATTCGGTCAATTCATCTGAATTCGAAAGAAGCAATGGCTCAGATGGAACCTTCGACGACCAGATCAGCTCAATTCACTTTTATTACAATATGGTGGTAATAAACAAAAAATAAGGTTTTGCCTCGATCGTTAAAAAAATTCTTCTTCTTAACGATTACAACCTGCACGAGGATCAGGATCGTCATGCAAAGGGTCTGCTTCCCAATCACTTGATCTTCGGGTTAGACAAATACCCGGAATTCAACCTTGATTTTGAATTGATCCGGCTCTGGGAACCAGGAATATTCTACGAACTCGATAATTTTTTCATTGAACACAAGCCTCCTGCACCAATTGGCAGGTTGGAGACTCAGTTCAAAGCCTTGCAAAGTCTAAAGGGGGTAGACGCGATACTCTCCCTGAAAGAAACCGAGTCGAGTCTTCTTCATTACTTGAGAGCGATCGGTTCCCTGCAAATACCAGTTGTAACTTTGGTCCATCATTCTCAAAACATAGGACGATTCAATGTATTGAGGCGGCCAGTCTTTAAACTATTGAACGCGGGCTCGGACGCAATTCTGAGTTTTTCCGATAAAGTTTGCATCTTCTCTGAAAAGGCAAAACGAAAGGTAATCCGCTGGGGACCCGATCTTGAGTATTACGAAAAACTCGGCCCTAGCTTTGGTCATGAAATAATGACTGCTGGTCGTTCGGGGAGAGATTTCGGAACTTTCATGGAAGCATGCGTCAAATGCAAGGCGCCTGCACGAATAATGTGCTTTAATTATGACGTAAGTCCAATTTTCGATTCGGCGAATTCATTGGTGCAATGCGAGGTCGGACTCCAGTCACAAGACCAGATCTGCAGAAAACTCAAGGATGCCTTGGCCATTGCAATTCCGCTTCAGGAACAGAAGTTCAGTTGCGGATTGACTAGCCTTTGCGACCCGTTGGGCTTAGGCAAGGCAGTCCTTGTACCTGAAAACATAGGCATTGATATAAATGTCGAAGAACTAGGCATAGGAAAGCTGGTGCGACCAAACCGTCGCCCGCAAACGAGAAATCGGCATGAAGTACAACGAACTGCTAAATAGATGTCCCTCTTTACAGCTTCCCTTGCGTGAAACATCTTATGCCAAAAACATCTACTGGGTATATCCGGTTGTATTGCACGATTCCTGCACTATGAACGCTACCGAAGTCATGAGCAGACTCGAGCAAAGACAAATTGGTACTCGTCCATTCTTTTATCCCATGCACAAGCAGCCTGTATTCAACCAATTAGGGCTATTCG
>CAWVZQ010000210.1:0-5406 GCA_963934405.1 uncultured Opitutales bacterium
TTGTCACTTGCAGAGCATTGTTAGATGCCCCTTTAAAAGACAAGATTGTAAATGATTGAACAAGAAACAAGCAGCACGGGCTGCAACGCTCGTTTTCCCCGCAGGCAAGACCCACAACACTCACTCAGCAGGGTGGCGTATGCTGTCCGTTTGCAGAAAATTTCCGCTTGACTGTAACATCTTGCCTTTTGGTGCTCATTACTCGTCGGGACACAAACCCGGAACCATTTTGAAATCAGCACAAACAACCAGCCGTTACGTCGAGCTTCTGACCTCCTCCCAGGGGAGGCTCTTTGCCTACATCTACTCCCTGACGGGGGATCCCGAGCAGACCCACGACGCGCTCCAGGAAACCAATCGCAAACTCTGGCTACTGATGGACGAATACGATCCGAAGCGCGAGTTTCTTCCTTGGGCGTTCAAGGTGGCCTTCAATCAAGTCCGGGCAGCGCGAAAGAAAGTCTCGCGGGACCGCTTGGTTTTTCAGGAAGACAGTACCCTTGAGGCAATTCACCAAAAACAGATGGACCAGACTGAAGGACCCGAAGAGCGTTTTAGCGCGCTCGAGCATTGCTTGAAAGAACTGGCTTCGGATCAACGCCAGTTGGTGGAACGCTATTATCGCAAACAGGAGGCCATCAAGGCCATTGCCGAATCCCTGAATCGAAGGGCGAACGCCGTTGCGGTAAGTTTGCATCGGATTCGCCAAGCACTCGCAAACTGCATTCGGAGAACAATGATATGAGACACGAGAAACTCGACAAACTATTGCGCCTAAAGAGCACGGGTGAGATCACACCTGAGGAAAGTGTGGAGCTGGAGGATTTGATCCGGACCGATGAGGAAGCGTGCCGCCAGTACCTCGACTACACCAGCGTCGATGCCATGCTGAAGTGGCAATTCGACGAGACAACCGTACCGGTAATGCCGAAGAAGCCCAAAGTCATTACCTTCGGAAGGGTTCTGATGGCAGCTGCGGCTCTCCTGGTGTTGGGACTGGGCATCCACTTCTGGCAACCGATTGAACCCAATGGACCCAAAGCCGAAGAGTTTCCCGTTTTGGTGGAGAGCAAGTATGGAAAGCCCCATACCCTTTCAGGGTGGAGTTTCCTGCCCGCGCTCGATGCCGAATACGAGGTTCTGGGACCGGCCCGTGTGCGCCTGAGTCGCGGAGAAGCCTACGCCGCCTCCACCCCTTACCCCCAAGGGCAACGTCCCCATCTGGAGATTGAGACCCCGGCCGGCAAGGTCACGGCGAAAGGGACCCGTTTTTACGTATCCACATCCAAAAAAGAAAAGGAAGAAGAAATGAAGATCACCCGCGTCCTCGTAATGACCGGCATCGTTGGCTTGAGCAATATTTTCGGTTCTGCCGAAGCACAGGAGGGAGGACAACTTCTGGCCACCTCCAAAACCGCACCCCAGACATTGATGCAGGATGGCAACTACCGAGAAGCCCTCGACGTCTACGAGAAGCTGGTGGTCGACCCGGCGCACACGGGCGAAGCGGCCGCACGCGACCTGCATGCGGCCCGGGTCTGCATGCAGGAGCTTGGGCGGATCGACTTCTGGGATGAACTGGCTGAGAAGGCGGTGGTTGCCCATCCGAAGGACTGGCGTGTTCTCTGGGAGGTTGCCATGGGGACTTACGCAGCAGAAAGTTGGGGGCATATGGTGGACGGGAGCTACCAACGGGGAGATCACATCCGCGGCAGTCGGCGGGTAAACGCCTACGAGAGGGACCGGATTCGAGCTCTGCAACTCATGAAGCAGGCCATGTCTCACATTCCGAAAGGGGCCGATCCGATTGCCGTGGGGTGGTTCTACGAGAATTTCTCTAAGGTGCTTGTCAGCGGCGGGGGCTCGGGGCGTATGCAAATGCTCACGAACCTCTCCGAACTACCCGATCACGACGCGCCGGGTCACTCGGGGAGAAACTCACTGGCGCCAGTCGATGCGGATAACCGTCCCGTCGTCTACAAATCACCGAAGCGCTGGAAGAATGCGCGTAACGATGGCGAGCGTTGGCGCTTTGTAATGAGGCGCGCGGGCGAGGCCAATCCCGCCCGCAAGCTGGCGATTGACCTCCACTACGCAAACTTCCTTCGTCACCAGTTCGGTGTTCAGACGCTTGACGAACGGGTGCGACGCACTAAAGAGGACCAACCGGATGGCGGTCTTTATACTCTCCATACGCTGAAGGAAAACGAAACCCTGGCTCGTCTTGCGGTCGGCGTTCAGCGACTCAAGCTAGACGGCGATACCAACTTCATCAAGGCCTACCGAGACATCGCAGAGATAGAAGTTGCTTTGCCGGATCGTCCCATCCGCGACCTCACCTACAAGTACTACGAGGGTGACTGGGACGAGCTGCCTGACTTTGCCAAACTTACGCCCAAATCCTCAGGTGCGTTGAAGAAAGGGGTGATCGATAGCACGATTTCTCCGAGGGAGGACTACTTCGGGCTGGTCTTCGAAGGACAGCTTCCCATCCCGGAGGACGGGGAATATA
Source organism: uncultured Opitutales bacterium (assembly GCA_963934405.1). Lineage (GTDB taxonomy): Bacteria > Verrucomicrobiota > Verrucomicrobiia > Opitutales > Seribacteraceae. The sequence continues at coordinate 2,513 of CAWVZQ010000210.1, forward strand.
CCTTTTCCCTGCACTCTGACGACGGCGCCAAATTGACCCTTGGGAATGAATTTGTTTTGGACAACGATGCTTTGCATTCTGCCGACACGGGAAAGACGGGCAAGGTCAAGCTGAAGAAGGGGTTTGTTCCTTTGAGACTAGTCTTCTTCCAAAAGAGCGATGATCAGGACCTGCGTCTCCGATGGTCAGGTCCCGGTTTTGAGAATAAACCCCTATCGGAAACGAGTGCGATCCCACCCCAGGAAGCCGCGCTCACTGCCCTGGCTGAGATTTTCGAGAATCGACGCCAGCTGCCCAAGGCGGCCGAGGCTTGGGCTGAGAGTATAGAGAGGTTCGGCCCCGGGGAAGAGGGGTTCAAGACCAAACGGCTCGCCCAGATCGTTGATGACTGGGGGCGGTTGGAAAAGCAGGGTATGCACGTCGCCGGGAGAAAGGCTCGTGTTGATTTCTCTTTTCGCAATGCCAAAGAGGCCCACTTCATTGCCCACAAGGTCAAACTGGATCTCTGGCTGAAGGAGGTCAAAGATCACTTGATCTCCGAGCCAGACCGTCTCGACCAGTACTTGCTGGGCTTCAAATATATTGGCGGCAGGTTGATCTGGAAGAACGACAAAACTTTGTTGGGAGAAAAGGTCTCGGAATGGGACGTGAAGCTTGAGCCCAAGGCGGGACATCGAGACACGCAGATCAAAGTCGAGACTCCCTTGAAAGAGGCGGGGCTCTACCTTTTGGAGGCCCATGTGGGCAAGGGCAACGTCACACGCGTCATGGTGTGGATTACGAAGGCTGTCATTATTCAGCGTCCGGTGAACAACAGCCAGCTCTACTTCCTCGCAGATGCCATCTCGGGAAAGCCCATCCCCAACGCGACATTGGAGTTCGTCGGCTACGACAATGTCTACGATCGAAAAACACGAGACCACCACTATCGGGCAAAAAACTTTGCGGAAAAAACCGATGCCGCAGGAATGGTGATCCCCAGGCATGACGGCTTCGAGTCGCGTTATCGATGGCTCGTCACAGCAACTGATTCGGAAGGTCTCTTGGCAGCACATGGGTTCATCACCAATATTCACTCCGAGTTCAGAAACTATAAAACGCCCTACGCCTACGTGGTCACAGACCGCCCTGTCTACCGGCCCGGGCAGGACGTGAAGTTCAGCGCCTGGGTGCGTCAGGCCAGACACGATCTGGAAGATCTCTCGCACTACGCCGCCCGCGACTTCATGGTGCGCCTGAAAGACCCGCGGGGCAAGACCCTCTTCGACCAGAAAGTCAAAACGGGAACCTACGGAGAGTTCCATGAGGACTGGTCTCTGCCCGAAGACGCTCGGCTTGGAAAGTACCAGCTTCTTGTTTGGGCCAAGAATTTCACCGACCCCGTCTGGGGGAAGAAGCGTGACGAGTACAATTTGGGATCCATTGACTTCTGGGTTGAGGAGTACAAGAAGCCCGAGTACGAAGTGACGGTCGAGGCTCCGACGGAGCCGGTGAGACTGGGTGATGCAATGGAGGCTACCATCGCTGCGAACTACTACTTTGGTGGCCCCGTCACGGACGCAAAGGTGACTTTCAAGGTGAGGAGACAAAGACATCAAGTCAGCTGGTCGCCACCCCGTACCTGGGACTGGTTGTATGGCCCGGGATACTGGTGGTTCTCCGAGGACTACGACTGGTACCCGGGTTGGAAAGAATGGGGGCGCACTCCGCCAGGCCGATCCGAATCAGGCCCCAAAGAGCTCGTGCAGGAGCAGACCGTCGCCATCGGCCCCGATGGAAAAGTAAAGGTTCGGATCGACACGGCCGTCGCCAAAGCCTTGTACGGCGACAGTGACCACCGTTACGAGATCACCGCCGAAGTGGTCGACGCCTCCCGCAGAACCATCGTCGGTACGGGTTCGGTGATTGCCGCTCGTCATCCCTTCAAGGTTCACGCCTGGCTCAACGGAGGTCACTTCGAGGTTGGCGATGAAATCGTGGCCAACTTCATGGGGCGCACACCCGATGGGAAACCCGTCCTCGGCAAGGGCGTGGCAACGCTCTACAAAATCCGGTACAATGACAAGAAGGAGCCGGATGAGGAGAAGATCAAAGAGTGGAAACTCGATCCCTCCGAGGATGGTACGGTCCAACTGTCGGTCCACGCTCACCAAAGTGGTCAGTATCGCTTGGCCTACACCCTCACGGATGCCAAAGGGCGACAGCGCGAGGGTGCTGTTCTGGTGCCGGTCCGTGGAGAGGGGTTCGATGGTTCCGGATTTCGTTTCAACGACCTGGAGGTCGTCTTGGATAAGGCGGAGTACGCACCGGGCGAACGGGCAAAGATGATGGTGAGCACGGCTCATAAGGGCAGTACCGTGGCCCTGCTTATCCGTCCCAATGAAGGGAATCCACCCATTATCGTGAATCAGAAAGGCAGTTCTTCGGTCCACGATATCGAGATAACCGCAAAGGACCACCCAAACATCTTCGTTGAGGCCTTTACCGTCAGGGAGGGGAAGTTCTACAAAATCGTCCGAAAAATTGCCGTTCCCCCGGCCAAAAGAATTCTCTCGGTTGAGCTGGAGCCATCAAAGAAGCGCTACAAGCCATCTGAAAAGGGAGCAATCGAGATCCGGTTGAAAGACAATGAAGGTAAACCCTTCAAGGGACATGCGGTTGTCACCATTTACGACAAGTCCCTGGAATACATTTCCAGTCATCTGCCCCCGGACATCCATGCTTTCTTTTGGAAATGGCAACGTGAACCCTCACGATGGATGAGCTCTTTTCACGGTGACCTCGTAAGCCTGAACAAGAGTTTCGAGCAACTGCTTCGCGAGGGCGAGGTCGGAATGGCCCCAATTGGAAAGTACAAGCGAACTGCCTTCTTTGGTTATGGTCGCTATGCCAGG
>CAWVZQ010000211.1:0-5403 GCA_963934405.1 uncultured Opitutales bacterium
ATTCAAAAGTTTTTCATATGGCAAACGTTGGATATCAAGTGGCAATGGTTACGGAACCGTTATGTCATATGATACCGAGCCCATTTCCACTTATCCCAACACCATTCCCTATTTCTCGAATCCGAATGTTTCTTTTCTTGGAGAACCTACAGGAAATGCAGGAACTAAGGATAACGCGCAGGTTCTTAATTTTACTACTGCTTATGTCGCCAACTTTAGATCAGCTGTAGTTCAGGGAATTATACCTTCAATCAGCTCGGTTGTCGTAAGGGAGGCTAATTCAAAGTCCTTTACTATTAGGCTTGCAGTAAAACCAGACTCCGAAATCACTGTTTCCGTAGCTTTCGTTGCGGGTGGTGATGCTGACCTTTTCCTGTCCAGTCCAGCTACCCTCACTTTCGATTCCGATAATTGGAATCTTCCCCATTCCGTCCATGTTTCCGCTCGCACCGATGCCGACGACTCCAATGGTTCCGCCATTCTTACCCTTTCCGCCACGGGTATGACCACGACAAACGTGACCGTTACGGAAGCCGACGTCGGCACTTCCATCGCCTCCGGTTACTTGATCTCAGGTATCGTTACCAATTCCCTAGGTGTAGGCATTGCCGGCGCCAACCTCGCCTTTTCGAATTCCGGTGGGTCGGTCACGACTGACGCCAATGGTACTTTCCGTCACACTCTTGCCTCTGGATGGAACGGTACTTTAACGCCCAGCAAGATCGGGCATAGCTTCACGACCAACTCCACGAATATAAGTGCTCTTTCAACGCATTCAATCGGCCATTCTTTTACAGGTATTCGCTCGAGCATTCTATATGTCAATGTGAACGCCACTGGCTCTGGTGACGGTTCAAGCTGGGCGGACGCTTATACTGACTTGGCCGCCGCCCTACGTTCTCAGCATCCCTGCTCCGAAGTGTGGGTAGCCAGCGGCACTTACAAGCCCGGTGTCATTCGCCCTGCTGCCTTTCTTCTCCCTCCCGGAATAGCCTTGTACGGTGGGTTTGCCGGGATGGAGACCTCTCTAGACGAACGTGACATTACTGCGAATCGTACCATTCTTTCGGGGGACCTTGGTGCCGCAGGCGTCATTGCTGACAACGCTTATCATGTGGTGATTCCAGCCTCTGGCTCAACCTTGGATGGCTTCACTATCGAAAATGGTAACGCCAGTGAAAATTTTTCTGATGACAGGGGTCTAGGTGGGGCACTATGGGCTGAACGCATCGCCTTTTCAGTTAGGAATTGTACATTTAGTACAAACTACGCCAACCAGAATGGGGGAGCTGTCTTTCTCAACGATGTTAACGCCACCTTCACCTCTTGCACTTTTTCCTCCAATACTACTGGTTCTACTGGTTCTGGAGGTGCACTTGATGCCAATAACTCTCGCCTCACTTTCGCCTCGTGTACCTTTGCTAGTAATGTTTCCCAGCTCGAGGGTGGTGCTATAAACAGTCAGAATTCGACTCTCATCCTCTCTAACTCTTCTTTCACCTCCAATCAAAATGCTTCCGCCAATGGCGGTGGTGCCCTAAACATTAGCGGTGGCACTCTATCGGATCTCAACGGTACTTACACCGCTAACTCATGCGGACCCGGAAGTGGAGGCGGAGCTCTCCAATGGGCAGGGATGGATGCCAACTTCACAGGAACCACTTTCAGTGCGAATCAATCCGCCTCATATCGAGGTGGTGCCATCATCGCGACCACGGGCACTCTCCGATTTTCCAAATGTACTTTTTCCGGCAATACCAGCGGAGCCCGCGGCGGTGCCGTTCGTGGGGAGTCCGTCGTCCTTAGTTTTTCCGAATCTAATTTTACTTCCAACGAAAGTGCGATAAATGGCGGTGCCCTTTCCGTTGAAAATGCGATCCTCACCCTGACCAGTAATACCTTCACCTCCAACAAATCTGAGTATCACGGCGGTGCGTTGGACGCAAAGGATTCTAATTTAACCACTACGAACTGCCACTTCACTTCCAATCTTACGGGTAACAATGGGAAAGGCGGTGCGGTCGCTGTTGAAAACGGTTTCTGGAACGACTCCGGCAGTTTCTTTACCTCCAATATCTCGGTTTGGCAGGGAGGGGCCGTTTCTTGGAAGAATGCGGCGGGATCTGTTGTTGGCTCTACTTTTACCGCTAATTCGAACACAACCCATAATGGCGGTGGCGCTCTTCATTTGGAAGGCACTATGCCAACTATTTCGAATTGTTTTTTTCTTGGCAACGAAGCCGAGTCCGGTGGTGCTTTGATGTTGGCGAACAACGCCAACCATCTGAGTCTCGTCAACTGTGTCTTTTCAGGCAACAAGGCCGTCAATCATGGGGGCGTCCTAAAGGGCGATGGAAGCACCCGGTTCGTCAATTGCTCTCTCGCCGGCAATTCTGCCGACTACGGTGGAGTGACCATATTGTTTTCGGGGGATTCCGTTTCCTTTGAGAATTCCATCCTATGGGGAAACACTGCAACGACCAGCGGGTTTGACGTCTTCGTTAACTCCGAAACGGCTACAGCTTCCTATAGCCTCTTCGATCCATCTAAGTCCACGAGTACACTTTCCGGATCCGGTAACCTGTCGAACGATCCTCTCTTCATGGATGCTGACGGACCGGACAACTTGGCTGGAACCGAGGACGACGACCTTACCCTCCAGTCCTCTTCTCCAGCCATCAATCAAGCCTCTTCTTCCGTTTCTGGCTACTCGACCACTGATTTGCTAGGCAAGGCCCGTTCAGGTACTCCCGACTTGGGAGCTTATGAGTACCGAATTAATGCGGCCCCCATTTTCGCCCAAGGTGCCACGGCGGCACTTTCGATATTGGAAGACAGCAATGGCTCCTTCACTTATTCTGCGACGGACGCCGATGCCGATACACTTACTTGGAGCATGCTTTCTCCAGCTAGCAACGGTATTGCCTCTGTGGTCGGTTCCTCGGGAGTTATCAGCTATGTTCCGAACGCGGACTGGTCTGGAAGCGATTCCTTCGTGTTGCAAGTGTCCGATGGTGTCTTAACGGATGAAATTACGGTTAACGTGACGGTATTTTCCGTGGCGGATTCACCTGTAATTACGCAGGGGGTCGGTCCGTTAGTTCTAACGATGTCCGAGGACGGTGCTCCCACTGTTTGGGCGGCACCTACCCTTGGCGGGACAGATACGGATACGGCGGCAGGTTCGCTGACTTGGAGTGTCAAGACGGCGGCTTCGAATGGAACGGCAACCGTGAGTGGTACGGGATCCGCTCCCGTTACTTTCACTTATGCCCCGAACGGTAACTGGAGCGGGAGCGACAGTTTCGTCGTTCAGGTATCTGATGGTGACTTGATGGACGAGATTACGGTTAATGTGACGGTTATTCCGGTCAACGACTCTCCCCGCATTACTAACGCACTGTCCAATGGGGATCTCGTGACAAGCATCCCTGAAAACAACGCTAGTGTCTTGACCCTTACTGCGACAGATGTCGAGAGCGACTCCTTAACTTTTTCGATTTCTGGCGTCGATACCAGTTCTTTCGATCTTAATGTCACTACAGGCGTTCTTTCCTTCAAGGCCGCACCTGATTACGAAAACCCTGATGATGCAAACAATGACAACATCTATGAACTCTTGGTTGCTGTTGCTGACGGCAACACCACTTCCTCGTCCACCTCCCTTTTCATAACTGTTTCCGATGTGATAGAGTCGTCCCCACAGGTCTTACTAACAGTCACGATCGAGGGGAACGGTACGGTTACAGGGTCTGGAAGTTTCGACAAGGATTCCAACGCTACTCTTACCGCCACACCGGCGTTAGGATATGAATTTAGTCAGTGGTCCGGCGATCTGAATGAAACGGCAAACCCGTTGGCGTTGGTCATGACGGCATCTCGCAGCGTCAAAGCCGTCTTTGTGCCAACTCCCGATTCTTGGATGCTTGCTTTTGACGAGGGTAACGGGTGGTTGTCCTTCTCATGGTTCGGTAACTATTATGAGACGAACATAGGATGGCTCTATCATGAGCACCACGGATGGCTCTATAGGGTTAGTGAGAGTACTAATTCCGTTTGGTTACATGATAACCAGCTCGGTTGGCTCTGGACGAGTTCAAATACCTATCCATATCTTTATCAGGCAAACTCGGGAAGTTGGCTATACTATGACAAGACCTCCAAGTCGCCACGAAGGTTTTATCGCTATAGTAGAAAAGTCTGGGAAGAGATCAGTGGTGGATAGGCAATAATGTCTCTTTGACTTACTTCTTTTTATTGCCGCCAAATAGTCCGCGCAGACCACCAGGTTTCTTCCCGTCGTCCTTTTTTGCATCATCTTTCTCAACCTTGCCTGTGGTTGCAGTACGGGACTTTATGGCGGCCGCTTCCTCGGCAGTTACCCACATGTGTACGTGGGCCTTTTCAACGGTCAGCACGTAATTTCGATTGAGGGTGAAACCATAAGTCTTGAACATCAACTTGTTGTTTTCATTCAACTTGGCTTGAAGATCTGCCAATTGTTTCTTCAATCCAGCGTGCTTTTGTTCGTCTTGCTCATTCTGAAGTTTCGAGAGCAACTGAACGGCTAAGGTACGTTGTTGTTGAACGAGCTGTACGTTTTTTTGAAATTCTTGGTTCGATTCAATCGTATTGAGAGAGGCAACCTTGACGAGCTCCAGTTTTTGTTGTGGAGCTGAGGGTGCAACTGGTTTGGCACCCTTGTTTTGGGCGAAGGTCGCGGTGGCGACGAGCGTGAACGAAACGAGAGAGAGAATACGGATAGATTTCATGGTAGTTAATAGAGGTGAAGTTTAGGTTTTAGTGGGCGAGAGGTAGATGCTGTTCTTGGTTTAAAGTTTCACGGGGTTAATATCTCGGATGCGCATATTACGAATAACTCCTGTGGTGGCATAACTGCAAAGCCCTAGCGGAGCAGCGAGTTCCACTTCGCCTGCACGCATGCTTATCTTTCGATTGTCGACTTCGCAGTCTATAATTTTCTTTTCATCTATCCATGCCTCCAGCTTCGCCTTGGTTACACGAAGACGCACGTTGTACCAGCGATTTTCTTCAAAGACGTAAACATCTCCCGTTTCATTTTCGGATGCATCAAAGTCATCGATGCTTGAGATGCCGACGAGAGCACCGCCCCAGCCCCCGAGAATGAGGGTGGCGTTGGAGTCTGAGTATGGGAAAGTTAGACCACAGAAGAAATCGCCCCCTTGTCCGCGCTTTGCTTGTAGGGCAATTTCGTAATCGATAGTTGGGTAATCACCTCCGCCCGGCAAGTGGACGCCTGTCAACTCGATGCCCATTCCGAGGACGAGACTCCCGTTTTCATCGAAGCTGACTTCACCTCTGCCTGCATAGTCGGTGACTTCCCAATCTCCCAGTGTTTTGCCGTCGAAGACCGATTTCCAT
>CAWVZQ010000212.1:0-5384 GCA_963934405.1 uncultured Opitutales bacterium
GGCCGAGTCACTTGTCGTTGCCTGATGACCGATATGAAATCAGGAGAATCCAAGCGGGTCTACCTACGAATAAAGGATATGCGCCAGAAAGGCCAAGAGTGCGACAAGATCTATGAATTTTTCAACGACCTGATCGAGCCTTTGCCAGCACCCGTGAACGGTTCGCGAGGGCGACACACATAACCCTCGGCTTTCAGACGAAACTCAATAGGTAAAGAGATCGTCTGTGGAAACCTTGGTGACCGGGCCAATTTTCTCGAGTGCCTGCAAGTCGATCTTCGTCGAGTCGCCCACGATGGAAATCAGTTTTTTTCGAGGCTTGATCTCTCTTTCGTAGAATTCTTTGAGAGTCTCGATGGTAGCCGACTCAATGACCGGGAAACGAGCTTTTCTTGGGTCTTCCTTGAGCCCCAGTTGTGTCCAGTCGTAAACGGCTCCGGGGATTTGTCGAAAACGAGCGGGGTTGGTGCGGTAGGCGCTCTCAAGGGCTTCTTGGGCTGAATCCCATCGTTTTTCGTTCAAAGGCATGTCCTCAAGCAGTTCGAGAAAAGCGATCACTGCTTCTATCGTCTTGTCTGCCTGACATCCGATGGCCCCAACGAGAATGTTTTCCTCGTCGGGACGACTTGCCGCAAAATAGTTTCCCCAAGCGGAATAAGCGAGGGCTCGGGCTTCTCGCAGTTCTTGGAAAACGAGGCCGGCCATGCCTCCGGCAAAGTACTCGTTGTACAGTTGGGCTGCGGGCAGTTTGGTTTCGTTCCGTTCGCCGACTGAGAATTCCAGCCGGACTTGAGCCTGGGCCATTTCCTTCTCGTAGAAGTAAATTTGGTTGCGTTCCGCTTTGTGTGAGCGAGGCGCTTCGTATGCCGGTGGGGTGGCGAGAGTTTCGGGCAAGGGAAAATGTTTGCTCAATGCATCGGCTATTTCGTCTGCCGAGCGCGGACCTATATACAATATGCTTTGTTCGTAGTTGAGGAGCTTCGACAAGGTTTCCTTGAGTTGGGGCACGCTGGTTGCGTTTAGGTCCGCATTGGTGGGCCGATTGCGAAACCTGGAACGATCGCCGTAGCGATGGAAGTGAGCGAGGGCATGGGCCAAGATGCGAGGGTCTTTGGATTCGTCATCTCGTTCCGCTAGAAGAATCTCTACCAACTTAGTGAGCGTCTCGTCGTCAACCTTTGGATTCGAAAGGTGCTTGTGAGCGAGATCCAAGCTGGGAGCCAGTTGTTCGTCTAGACCGGAAAGGCTGATGTCCGTAAACCGCTCGGACACGTTTAAGTTGAACTCGCTGCCTAGCTTGTACCACTCGATTTTCAACTGCTCGGAAGAAAGGTCGCCGGCGCCGGAACGGTCGAGGAGGCGTTTGGCGTAGGGAAGATAGGCATTCTGCCGAGAACCTGTCTCGATTCGGAAATTGACGACGAAAAGATCGTTAACGGGGTTGGGCGCGTGGTAGAGGGTAAGACCCGGTCGAATGTCTCGGGTTTCGTAGTCCTTGTCTGCTTCGAGGTACTTGAGAGCGAAGGGGTCGACGTCTATTTCATCGATCTCTTGCATGAAGGCGGACGATTGACCGGGTTCGATTTCCAGCGGATCGATTTTTGGTTTATCGATTTGAGGAAGATCGTGCTGGGCATCAATTCTGTGACCGACCACGTAGTTTTCGCCAAAATATTTGTTTGCTGCGGCGACGATGTCTTCCTTGGTGACTTGTTCAAGCTTGCTGATTTCGTGGGCGGTGTCGTTCCAGTCCCTGAAAGAAAGGAAGGTGTCACGCAGTAGTTCTACGCGTCTGTCGTTTTCCTCCAAGTCTTGCTTCCTGCGTTTTTTGAAGTCGTTGAGCACCGCGGGGAGAATCCAGTCTTCGAACTCTCCGCGTTTTACTTTTTCGATTTGTTCTTTGAGAAGAGCTTCGACCTGATCGAGTGTTTGTCCGTCCTTCGGTACGCCCACGAGGTACTGGATTCCATAGTCGTTCATGTTCTGAGGATAGGCCCCCGCTGCCCGTACGACTTGGGCTTCGACTAGATTCAGGTTGATCAAGCCTGCTACGGAATTGTCCAGAATCATGTCTACCAGACGGACCGCCGGAAAGTCGTCGTGATTGCGGTCGACCGTTCGATACGCGAGCATTACTTGCTCTTCCCCTTGATACTTGACTTCAACGAATTCGCGCCCCTCGAGGCTCTTTTCGTTCCACTTGGGTATTTCTATGGGGCTTTCCCCAGGTTGCCAGCTTGAGAATGCTCTGGAAATCACGGACATCGCCTTCTTCGGGTCAACGTCGCCGGATATGCAGATAGCCATGTTGTCGGGGACATAGTATTTGTCAAAATATTCTTTAATGGCCAAAATTGATGGGTTTTTCAGGTGTTCGACCGAACCTAGAGTGGACTGTTGACCATAGGGGTGATTCTTGAACAGAAGGGCATTCACCTCGCGGCGGATAAGGCGATCCTTGTTGTCGATGGCGCGGTTCTTTTCCTCGTAAACGGTTTCGAGCTCGGTATGAAAAAGTCGAAATACGGGGTTAGTGAAGCGTTCGGCTTCAATCTTCGCCCAGTGCTTGAGGCGATTGGCGGGCAGGTCGATCTTGTATACCGTTTCCTCGTGCCAGGTATGGGCGTTGACTCCCTTTGCTCCCATGTCGCCGTATACTCGATCCATCTCGTTGGGCACGGCTAAGGCGGCGGCTTCTTGTGAAATTTTGTTGATTTCCGAATAAATTTCGTTTCGGCGGGTGGAGTTGGTCTCCTTGGACCTGTCCTCGTACAATTGTGTAATGCGATCCAAGAGAGGTTTTTCATTCTCGTAGTCGGTCGTTCCGAAGTTCGAAGTACCCTTGAAGAGAAGGTGCTCCAAGTAGTGGGCGAGACCCGTGTTGGTGTCGGGGTCGTGCTTGCTTCCTGCTCTCGTTATGATTTCCGCGTAGAATCTGGGTTCCTCGTGGTTCGGACTGATGTAGACTGTTAGGCCATTATCCAGTTTGTAGGTGAACACCTGCATGGAGTCGTTGGAGTCGGTCGAACTGACCGACTTGTAAGCGTTGTCGGTCTTCAAGTTCAGGTCACAGGATGTCATTAGTAAAATTCCCAAAGCTCCGATGGCGGAGATTTGAGAAAGGCGGCCTAGGTAGGTGGCGATCATGGCGTTTTGGGTTGCGGTTTGACACAAGGGAGAGTGAGTTTCGTTTTTTTTCTGTAATTTGCACGATTATTCGACCAAAAGATTTCATGAAAGTTTATGTCTACGACAAATGCGGTACCTGCCGAAAGGCTCTCAACTGGCTCGACCTGAATGATTTGAAGTACACCAAGATTCCTATTCGGGACAATCCTCCGAGCAAGACCGCCTTGAAGAAAATGCTCAAAGCAAAGAACGGTGAATTGAAAAAACTCTTCAATACGTCGAGCAAGGATTACCGGGATCCAGCCGTGAAGGATCGTTTGCCTGATCTCTCCGTTGACCAAGCCCTCGGCTTGCTCGCCTCTAGAGGGAATTTGATCAAGCGGCCTTTCCTTCTGTCGGAAGAGGTTGCATTGATTGGCTTCAGGGAAGAGGAGTGGGCGGCGTCGTTTGGCGGTAAAAAAGGAAGGAATCTTTAAGTCATGAAGCTTGATGGAAAAGTTGCTTTGGTTACGGGAGCGGGCACTGGTGTGGGAGCGGCTACCGCTGTACTTCTCGCTAAAAAAGGGTGTCGCGTGGCTGTCAACTATCGTCGTTCCGGCGAAGAGGCTGCCGAAGTGGTCGCCGCCATCGAGGAAACCGGTGGCGAGGCTTTTGCCTTTCAAGCCGACGTTGCCTCGGACAATGAGGCTCGTGCCTTGGTCGATGCCGCCATCGAGAAATTCGGTCGACTAGATCTCCTCGTCAATAACGCGGGCACCACGGACTTTATTCCTTTCGACGATCTCGATGCAGTGGGCGACGACGTCTGGCAACGCTTGTATCAGGTAAACGTAGTGGGTGCCTTCCATTGTGCTCGGGCTGCGGTCAAGGCGATGCGGAAAACCGTCGGCGCAGACGGCGCGGAAATCGTAAACGTCGGATCCATCGCCGGTCTCAAGGCAACCGGCAGCTGCATACCCTACGCTGCCAGCAAGGCCGCCTTGCACAACCTTACCGTGGCTTTGGCTCGCACCTTTGCTCCCGATCGCATTCGCGTCAACGCGGTGGCTCCGGGTTTCATTACCGGCCGTTGGTTGGAGGAGGGATTGGGCGAACGCTACGAGTCCACCAAGGCCGCCTTCGAAAAGGCCATGCCCCTCGGAGCGGTGTGCACGCCCGTCGACGTGGCTGTCGCCATCCTGTCTCTCGTCGAGGGCTCCGACCTCGTTACCGGGCAAATCCTTGCCTGTGACGGCGGGATGAGTCTTGCCGAGGCTGTTCAGGTCTGATCGTACTTTTCCCTTCCTGTGAGATGTGAATACTAGCCGGAGTTTCCCTTCCAGTTGTCCGGAGTGAGGTAAATCAAAGATTGCCACTTGCTCCGGTTTTCTCGAAAACAATCTTTTCTTTCCTGTACTTGTTCCCCCCATGCCACTCTCATTGAACGGACGCGTAGCTTTAGTTACCGGCAGCAGCCGGGGGCTTGGGCATGGCATTGCCCTCTCCTTGGGGAAAGCGGGCGCGAAAGTGGTGGTCAATTATTTGAATGATCGAGCGTCGGCCGACTCGGCTATGGCCGCGCTAAGCGATAACGGTGTCCATGCCATGCTAGTACGGGCCGATGCCTCCGACCCCGAGCAGGTCGAAGCCATGGTTCGTTCCGCTTCCGAAAAATTGGGCACTGTCGACATCGTCGTCCCCAATGCCACTCCCGATCAACCCCAAAAGCCGATAGAGGAATACGATGCCGACTTTTATCGCCAAATGTACGAATTCTTCGTGATGGGCCCCTACATGTTGGCCAAGGCCGCCTTGCCCGGAATGAAGGGGCAGGGGTGGGGGCGCATCGTCAACGTGACGAGCGAAGTCTTTCATTGCAGCGTGCCGAACTTCAGTGCTTACGTCGCGGCCAAGGGTGGTCAGATTGGCTGGAGTCGGAGCATGGCCTCGGAACTTGCTCCTTTCGGAATCACCGTAAATACCGTGGCCCCCGGCTGGATTCCCACCGAGCGCCACGCCAACGATCCCGAGGAAGCGAAAAACGCATATCTGGAGACCATCCCGATGGGCCGTTGGGGCACACCCAAGGACGTGGGCGATTCCGTGGCCTTTTTCGCTTCCGACGAGGCAAACTTCCTCACCGGTCAAACCCTCTGCGTAAATGGTGGTCGCACGCCATGGTGAAATTTTTACTTTTGAATCCAAATCTAACTCACACAACCTGAAAAACCTCAGTATTATGAAGTTCCTATCCCATCATTCCTTTTTCCGCGCCT
>CAWVZQ010000213.1:0-5376 GCA_963934405.1 uncultured Opitutales bacterium
AAGGTTCGGGGTTACTTGGAATGAATTTCGCGCACTTTGATATTTCGCCAAGTTACGCTGTAAGGACCGCTTCCTTTCCTGACTCCGTGCACCTGTAAGCCGATGAATCCTTTCGGGTGGGTCTTGAGCTTTTCCTTGTCGACGAGGTCGGATACCTGATTCCCGTTGATCCATGTCTGGATACGGGCACCTTCGGCAAGGACGCGATACTTGTTCCATTCCCCGTCCTTGAAGTGTTTGTGTGGCTTGAGCTTGTCCTTGGGGGTCATCCATCCGCCGCAGGCTTCGCCGTAGATATAACCGGACTCGGCTCCCTTGTCTCTTGTTGCCTCGATTTCGACTTGCGGGCCGTTTACCCGGCCGAACTTATCCCCTCTTTTCTTTTCCTTGTCGTTCAAGACCTTGGTCTGGGAGCGGATTTGCACGCCCGAGTTAAGCTCGTTGTTGATCAGCTTGACCTCGAACTGAAGATCGAAATTTCCATAGAGCTTGTTCGAGCAAAGGAAGGAATTCGGGCTGCCTTCCTTGGTCGTGCCAAGGATTGCTTCGTCCTTGACGACATAAGTGGCCGTGCCGTTCTTTTGGGTCCAACCCTCGAGGGTCTTGCCGTCAAAAATGGAAACGAATTTCTTGGCGTGGTGATCGGCGTTAGCGGACACTCCAATTAGGGAGGCCAAGGCGAGAGTCAGAATGCGGTGCTTCTTCATGGGATTGGTGGGTTACTGTTACAATTGAAAGGGAATGAGGTTGGAATTTGGGCTTTTAAAGCTTTTTTGGCAAGGAGATGCTTAGGGAAAAAAGAAAATAAATAGTTGGCCTCTCAGGCAGAGTGGCCTGCTTATTTATATTTGGCTTGAGCAGACAGCTTTAGGAAGCCCATGTTCTCCTCCTCCATGTCCCCCACGTTGTCAGAGTCCAGAAACATCAGGTAACCGCCATTGCGGCATAAGGCGACATACTCAGCGGCGTTGTGGCCTTCGTTCGGGGTGTGATGGGTATATTCCCACAAGAGGTTCCCTTCGTCGTCAGTGCGAACGAGGTAGGCGGCCCATGTGTTGCGTGGATCTTTTCTGCTTCTTACGTTTTCCGGTTCTATTCCGGAACCGCAAGCTAGGACGAACCCCCCATCCGGGATCGTCTTTACACCATAACATTCGTCAAAGATTTGCCTTGGGTTTCCGCCAAGGGGTTGGCCGAAGGATTTTTCCCATTGCAGGTCTCCCTTACTACCCACTTTGACCAGCCAAGCATCCCATCCCTCTTCACCGAAGCTCGTAGTGTGTCCGGCCAAGACGTATCCATCGACAGTTAGATCCATATCGAAGCACTGGTCGTTCCCTGTCCCTCCGTATGTTTTTTTCCACTCCACTTTCCCTTTTGGGTCGAGCTTGATGAGGCAAGCGTCCTGATGGTCCCTGCCTTTGGAGAATCTCCACACGGTGGAGCAAAGAACAAAACCCCCGTTTTGTACATCGACCTTTACCTTAGTCCCTTGGTTCACGCTTAACTGCCTTCGCCAAACTGGTTTCCCTTGGAAATCGGTTTTCATGACGAATCCCTTTGCCTCGTCCGCAATGAAGGGAACTTCTTCCTCTGCATAATCGGTATATCCGGTGACAACGATTCCATCCTTTGCCAGATCGATTCCTCTTATAGCGCCATGCCCTGCGTGTGGGTAAACCCTTATCCAGTTAATCATCCCTTTTTTATCCAGTTTTACTATTCCTGCACCTGTCTTTCCTCCTTGCGTAAAGATCCCTCCCAAGTAGTAACCCGTTGGGCTTTCGATTATGCAGCGCCCTTCTTCATGGCGTCTTTTATCCCCGACAATGCGTTGCCATTGTAATTCCCCTCGGTCGTCCGTCTTCACCAACAAGGCATCGCCCTTGCCGCCGTTTCGTTCCCTTGTCGTCCCTACGGCAATGAATCCACCGTCTTGAGTCTGGTGCCCCTCGAAAACATGCTCACCTTGGTCGGTGCCGTGCCCTTGCAACCATTCCTTGCGAGGAGTGGTGTCGGCATTGGACGAAAGAAGACTTTTTTCAGCTGTAGCTTCGGTGAAGCATCCAGCCAAGAGCATGGCCAATAGAAACTGCCATTTTTTCATTTGGGAGGATGGCTCGAAATCACTTTTTCTTTTTGAGACGATTGGCTCGCATCTCAACGTGTTCCTGAGGTGTCATCCATTTGCCGGGCGTAAACGTAACTTCTGCTTCCGTGGGAAGCTTCACCCGGTTTGTCTTGGGACCGTAGTCATCCAAGTTTTCATTTAGTTCGTCTTCGGTCACGGTATAGGTCGGTACTCCGCCTTTAGGCACTTCTTTGCCGGCAGTCCACACGATGGTGTTCAGGATCAGCTGTCGATAGCCGTCGATAGCCCAGTTCCTGTGATGGTGGCCGCCCGTAAATCCTGCCCCTCGACTGCCGCTCGGTCGTTCGATGCCCCATAGCAATGCCTGTGACTTACCCTTCGCTTCATATCCCGCCCGGCTCCACAGGTTGTTGATATGATGCAGGTTTTTTTGATCGGGTGTGGCAGATCCCAAGGGAATCATGTTCTTGTGGTATTGTATGTTGAAGTAAAACTCGTCCACCGCATCGATTTTTCCGACGCCTCGGGCAGTTTCGTGGCCCTTGAGCGGCTTGATCTTGGCTCGCCAGAAAGGGTTTACTGAATGCCCGTTCTTAAAGTAGCCGCCGATCCACGGAGTGTAGTACTTTTCACCCTCCTTGATCCCAGGGTGCACGGCGTAGTGCATCAGGACGAGTCCCGTGCCCTTGGCGACCAATTTATCCATTTTTTCCCATCCTGATCGGATCACTGAGGTGCCGTCGGCGTAGATCACTACGGCATCAGCATCCTCGATCAGAGATTCGTCCTTAGGCCACCCTGCATGAACGATGGCATTGACCGACACCGAGGATTGTTTGTTAAGGTGTTTGGCCAAAAGGTGACAGCCCGCCTTGAACTCATGATCTCCGGAGGCGTGACTGCGCCCGCCATGGAGGAAAACGATCTTGGCTTGTTTTTTTGCTGAGGCGGAATAGAGCAAGGCCAAGGAGAAGAAGATCAAAGATATTTTGTGCATGGAGTTCGATGATTGGAGATGACAAGAAAAGATACTAAGTTCTTGAGCCGATGGAAAAGGGAATTGTCAAGAACGAGTCTATTGAGGGATCGCAGGATTCGCCCAGTTCCCGGATACGTCTTGGCCGCGGACCAAGATACCCTTGTGACGCCAGTCGTAGTAGGCTTTCACCTCGGTCGCGGCGTAGCGCAGGGTGAGTCCGCAGCGACGGCGATCCGAGTCGTTCGGTTCCGAGCCGTGCAGCAAAAGGTCGCAATGCATGGAGAACTGACCGGCTTTAAGGGTAACGTCGACCGAAGGATCGCCGTAGCTCAGGGGGTCTTTCGTCTCCAGATTTAGCACCGCATTCGGGTTGTCTTTTAGCTGGTAGTCGATGGTCCCGTGCAGGTGTGATCGAGGAATGAATCGCATATTTGCGTTTTCGGGGTCCGCGTCGTCGATGGCCAACCAGACAGTTACGGTCCTAGTCGGAGTGATCGGCCAATAGATCGCATCCTGATGCCAAGGCACCGCTTTGCCGTCATGGGGTAACTTGCAGAAGAAGTGAGCTCCCCATCCCACGAGGTTTTCACCCAGCAAGTCGGATACGGGGTCCAGAATCGCCGGGTGACTCATTAATTCATAAATCCGGGCGAAGCGAAGGTGAGCGGTGCTTATTGAGTAACTGTCTCTGCCCATGTTTCTAAACGCTTCCAAGACTCCCTCAAAAAAATTACGTAGGTCGCGAACCTCATCTTTATCCAACCCTTCTAAGGGCATTAAATAACCGAACGTATTGTAGTGATCGATTTGTTCCGGGCTAAGAACTTTCGGATCCTCAGTTTCCGTCTGCACGAAGCAAACTTCGCGATCTAGAGCTTGCAGTTGTTCGTCCGTGGGATTCGGTATGTCGTCGGGATGCATGGGATCGCCTGTGACTTTACTTCCGAGGTAGTGCGAAGGCGACCCAGGCGTCGCCCTTTGTGGGGGTTACGCGAACGTTGCCGGTTGCAGGTACGACTATGTATTGGCGACCGTTGATCCCGTAGGTAGCGGGCGGAGCGGAACCGACGTAAGGGAGGCGAGCGGACCACAGCTCTTTGCCCGAGGTCTTATCGAAGGCCCGTATCTTGTTGTCGGCGGTGCCTGAGCAAAAAACTAGGCCCCCTTTGGTGACCAAGGGCCCACCGAAATTGCGCGTGCCAGTCAACGGCATTCCCTGTGCCGTTAGTTCCTCGTATTCGCCGTAGGGGATTTTCCATGCAAGTCTCCCGCTGTTCAGGTCGATGGCGGCGAGAATGCCCCAAGGCGGCTTTATACCAGGGTAGCCTTCATGATCGAAGAGCTTGGGGAATCCGCCAAAACCGTAGCTTGGGCGTTCGGGCCTTGTCAGTGGTTTCGGGTACTCACGGTCGCGGTCAAACAGGTACTCGATGAGCTCATCGGTTTGCTTTTTGTCGAGTACGGGAAGGGGCGGCATGCTTCCACGACCCTTGGGAATGAGATCGCGAACGTCTTGGTCTTTCAGGCGGGAGGACAAGCCGACGATGGAGGGGGCTACGCCCACGCCTTGGCGGTTGGGCCCGTGACAGGCGATGCAGAAAGTTTCGTAGACTTTGCGACCGGGAGTGGATGTCAGTTTAGTCTCGTCGACCACGGCTCGATCGGTGCGAGTGATCTTCACGATTGAGGGCAACTCGGTGGCGCTTACGTAGAGGAGTTCGCTCTCAGGATCGAAGCAGGCTCCCGTCCATTCTGCTCCGCCATGTGTTCCAGGGAGCATGACAATAGGCATGCCGGGGCCATGCGTCTCGTAGAATCCGAATCGCATTCCCTCGGTTTTCTTAAGGACATGAGCCCGGGCCTCGGGCGAGCGGTCGGGAACTTCGTTACTGGAGAAGACTTGTCTAATGAAAGGCTCGGGCAACTCCGGAGCTGGTTGGTAAGGCGAAGTCAATTCTCCCGGGGTGGGGGAGGTGGGAGCTCTCTTCAGGCGAAAGGGAAAGAGCGGTTTGCCCGTCACTCGATCCAGAACAAGGGTGTTGCCCATCTTGGTGACCTGAGCGACGGCATCGATCTTGCGACCATTTCGGGTCACGGTGACGAGGTTGGGGGCACAGGGGATGTCGAGGTCCCATATGTCGTGTCGTATCTCCTGGAAGTGCCAGATTCGCTTGCCCGTTACTGCGTCGATGGCGATCACGCAATTAGCGAACAGGTTGATTCCGCGATGGGTGTGACCAAGGAAATTGGGCTTGGGTGAACCAGTGCTGACGTAGGCGATGCCGCGATGGGCGTCGAGAGACAT
>CAWVZQ010000214.1:0-5370 GCA_963934405.1 uncultured Opitutales bacterium
TTTTTCAGAAATTTATCATTAGCTCGCTATTTCCAGAGACTGAAACCCTACCTGAGGTCGAGACCGAAGAACAGGACGAGTTGCTTCGCCCTTGGAAAGTGCTCGTGTTGAACGATCCCGTAAATCTAATGAGCTACGTCGTGATGGTGTTTAGAAAGGTTTTCGGTTACGACGAAACGCAAGCTACCCATCACATGAAGGAAGTGCACGAGCTAGGCAGGTCCGTGCTGTGGGTCGGAGAACGCGAGCAGGCCGAAGGTTACGTATACCAACTGCATCGTTGGCGCCTGCAGGCGTCGCTGGAAAAGGATGATTGAGTTCGATCTTGAGGTTTCCCCCTCTTTTCTCGAAGCCTTGCTGCCCTACTTGGGCAAGGTGTTTCGAGAGACAAGTGGACGATTTGCAGGGGAACGTTTTGCTCCGCCCGAGTCAGGCGACGAGGACTTGGACGCCGCTTGGCGCGAAGGATTGATTGAGGACGGTCGCTCCGATCGCTTGGCCTTTTCCCGTTTACTGGGAAATCCCAAGCTTGCCCAAGGTCAGGTGGAGATTCCCGTGGACGACGTCGATGATGCCCTCCGAGGAATGACCGAGTTGCGAATACATTTGCGTGAACACGGTTTGAATTCCGTGAGCGACGAGGACTTGGAGAACGGTCGCATTCGGATCGAAAGTTTACCGCAGAACGTGCGAATCGCCTATTTGGGGTATATCCTGCTGGCCGAGATGCAGGAACGGTTGATTCACGAGGTATCCTGAGGTCAATCGCCGCGCAGGATTCGATTGTTGGCCACTGCGACGCCTCCCAGCATTGCACCTACGATACCGATGTAGCCTTGGTCTGCTCCCGCCAGATACAGGTTTCCGAACCGGGTTGAGCCGTTCCTTGACTTGCGGGGTGAACCGTAGAGGGCTCCATCGAGGTGGCCGGTGAACTTTTTGATGGTGCGGGGGCTGAATATGTCCAGCAGTTCGGTCCGTTCTTCCAGATCTTCTGCCATGGACTTTCCATTGGGCAGGTAACCAAGAGCAACTTCGAGCATGGCTTTTCGGCAGATTTCTTTTTGCGACCGATAGTTGTTTTCATCGAGCTCGACCCACTTTTCGTAGTTGGCCAGACAGGTGACGCGTAATTGACCTTCCGGCATTTGCTCCCCGTTGGGATACCGGTAGTTATTTGGTATACAGATGACGCCTGAACGCGGATCCGTTAGCTCATCGGGACGTTCGTAGCGAAAAACGTCGGCGTCGTTATAGAACACTATGGTCTCCTCCCAGCCGAAGTCTGCGGGTTGTTCCTTGAAAACCGCGATGCTTTCGAGAATGGAGATGCGACCGACGTCATCGGCGTTTTCATCTTGCGAGGCGGAGGAAAGCATCCGTTCGGTTTCAACTACACCGCAGGTGGAAATGACGTGATCCGCGAATATGATTTCTCCATTGTCTAGTTCAATACGCTCCACGATGTCGTTTTTCGTTACAAAATGTTTAACCCCGAGGTTCATGCGGCGTTTTCCGCCTAGTTCTTCATATCGCTTTAGAATGGGGTCGAGGAAACGCCTAATGCCGTCAAGCGGGCGGGCTAATCCTTGGCGAAAGATGGCATCGAAGAGCATTACGAAACTCGCGAAATCGATGTCGTTTTCGACGGCCGAACCATAGTAGCAAGTCGGGCAAAGGAGAATCTCAATCAAGAGAGGTTCTTGAAGGTGCTCTCCAAGAATGGAACGAGCGGAGACGTCGCCCGCAACTTCAGGCGAGTATGCATCGAAAGCCTCCATTGTTCGGAGGAGCTTTTGAAAACGATCTTGTTCGCGGGGGAACAGGCGTTCCACTTCGGAAAGAAAAAAGCCGAACTCGTTGTCGAATTTCAGATCGACGTCCGGAAAGGCGATCCTCGAGAAACTTTGCGGAGACAAGGCCAGTTCCTCGAACGGGATGCGTAATTGACGACAAAGACGAATCAAAGGGGAGGCTTTTCCGGAACCTTTTGGCGGGAAATTCGTTACTGCGTGTAGACCCACGTCGAATTTGCGTCCTCCACGCGCGAAAAAACTGTTTAGTCCTCCTACGACGTAATGCTTTTCCAAAAGCAGTACGCGCTTGCCGAACATGGCCAAGCGAAGGGCCGATGCAAGACCAGCCATGCCGGCGCCGATGACGACTACTTCGAAATGCTGCCCGTCCAGGGCTTCGGGTTTCCGACGCGCTTTGGGCAAGGGGTAGGGCGGCTAAGGCTTAGGCGACCGCCTTGGCCTCGAATTTCGGGAACAAATATTCTGCCGAACTGTCGAGAGATTCAAGTTGTCGATATTCGGCTTCGGGAACCTCAATACCATGTTGCTTGCGCAACTCCATTACAATATCGAGGAAGTCCATCGAGTCCAAGTCGAGCTGATCTCGCAGACGTATCTCGGGCTTGACATCAGTCAAATCCTCGTCGGGAGCGATCTCGGCAATGATGTCCAAGACGATTTGTTTTACCTTTTCTTTATCCATTTAATTGGGAAAAGGAATGTTGATAGGCTAGTTGTGAAACTTTTTCAAGATAAGAACGGAATTGATTCCAAGCATGCCGAAGGAGTTGTTGAGAATCACTTCCACGCCTTTCGTCTCTTTCGCTTCATCACAAACGAGTCCTGGAAGGTCGCAGGCTGGGTCAAGTTCTTCGACGTTGATGGTTGCGTGAACCATTCCGTCGTCGAAAGAGGGTAGGTTGCCCGCCAGTTCAAGAGTTCCGGCCGCTCCCATGGCGTGTCCGATGAAGCTTTTGGTGTTGTTGACAAAGGTTCCCTCACTTGCTCCGAAGACGGCTCGCAGTGCGGTGCACTCCTGCTCGTCCCCTTGGGGGGTGGAAGTCGCATGGGTGCTCACGATATCCACGTCGGCGGGTTCCAGTGCCGCCTTTTTTAATGCCAGTCGGATGCATTCTTCCTGCCTCTCGGGATTGGGCAAAACGTAATCGGTACCATCCGAATTCAAACTGTATCCGGCAATCTCCCCTAGAATTTGAGCTCCACGTGCCTTGGCATCTGAAAGACGTTCGAGAACGTAAAGGCATCCTCCCTCGCTCACCACGATGCCGTTCCGGTCCTTGTCGAAGGGTCGGCTCGCCTTAGTCGGGTCTTCGTGTTGAGCGAGAGCCCCTTGGCTCTTGAATCCTGCAAATATCCCATAGGCCCGAATACTTTCGCTTGCGCCACCTGCGAGGGCCACGTCGCATTCGCCGAGGCGAAGCATTTGAGCACCTTGTATGATTCCTGCATTACCCGCGGCGCAAGCGGCGCCCACAGTATAGTGCGGGCCGGTCAGGCCAAGGTTTACGGTGATTTCTCCGGCGGGATTGTTCGCTACAGTTCGCGGGTTGTGGTGGTGGGTCCAAAACTTGACGTCTTCATCGTAATGGTCGAACAGTTGGCAGACCTCCGTTTCCGTTTCCACGTTTCCATGTTCGGTGATGCCCACGTACACACCAATCCGAGATCGGTCGACTTCGGCCGGTTCGATACCTGCATTGGCAAAAGCTTCATTAGCGCAGTAGATGCCAATACTGCCTGCTCTGGTACCTACGCGAAGTTGTTTGCGGGACTGATGCCGGGTGGTTTCGAATTCACAGACGCCTGCCGGCAGATCGCCCATGTTGCGAACGGGAAAGCGGGTAACCCCGCTACGACCCGCCAAGAGGTTTTCGCGCAAGGTGACCAAATCGTCTCCCAGAGGGGAAGTGAGTCCCACGCCAGTGACAACAATACGTTCGTCGAAATAATTCATTATTGGTCTAGAATGCTTGTAAGCAATTCATCGGATACTTTCAGAAAAATCCTTAACTGTCGAAACCTGAAGCAAGGCCCCCTAGAAACGAATGTCATAGGCGTCGATACGCTTACGAAGTGTAGCCCGTGTGATGCCGAGCAGGGCCGATGCTTTGACTTGATTGCCTCCCGTCTCGGCCAGAGTTCTTTGAATCATCTCTTTTTCTACGAGCGCGAGGAGATTCGAGTCGGACACCTCCCTAATGTTTGCGTAGGCTAGATCGAAGGACTCGGAAGCGGTAACGCTGCTCGTCGAAATGGTTTCGGAAGTGGATTCGCTTTTGTCCGCCTCGTTAGCTTTGGGCTCTATCCGAGATCCGAAATTTGGTGAAACACGGTCGCCGCTTGAAGAATTCTTGTCTGCCTGAACCGAGTCTCCTGCGGATCGCTTGCTTGGATCTGCATTTACGAGGGTGGGCAAGTCCTTGCGAAGAATGCGTTTTCCTTTGCTCACGACCGATGCAGAGTGAAGGGCGTTCTCCAATTCCCTCACATTGCCGGGCCAATCGTAATTGCATAAGGCATCGAGAGCATCCTTGGAGATTTCCTTTACCCCCGTCTTCTTCTCTTTATTCAGTCGATGGATGATGAAGTCGACTAGTTCGGGAAGGTCTTCCATCCGCTCCCGGAGGGGAGGGACCTCTATGGCGACCACGTTCAGCCTGTAATACAAGTCCTCTCTGAACTCCTTGGCTTTCACCATTGAAACCAAATTCTTATGAGTCGCTGCGAGGAGGCGAACGTCGACTTTCTTTACCTTGGTACCTCCCACTCGCTGAATTTCTCCTTCTTGGATAGCCCGTAGAATCTTGGTTTGGGTAGGGAGGGTCATGTCGCCTATTTCATCAAGAAAAAGAGTACCACCGCTGGATAACTCGAATTGGCCGGCCTTTGAATCAGTCGCTCCGGTGAAGGCACCTTTTTCGTGACCAAACAATTCACTCTCGATGAGGTTTTCAGGGATGGCGGCGCAATTTACGGCAACGAACGGACCTTTGGCGCGGTGACTGTGACGATGTACGCAACGGGCAATCAATTCCTTGCCCGTGCCGCTTTCACCGGTTATCATGACCGTTGCTTCGCTGGCAGCAACTTGGCCTACCGTTTTGAGGACGTTCTGCATGGCTTCACCGCTTCCTGCAATGCCTTCGGCATAATCGGCGGAGTTCAGCAGATTATCTTTTTTCTCACCTGATTCGCGAATGTCTCGGCTCGCCTGCAAGGCTTTGGCCACGAGTGACTCCAATTTCTTGAGGTCGAACGGCTTCAACACATAGTCGAATGCACCATGCTTCATCGCTTCAATTGCCGTTTGCGTAGTGCCGTAGGCAGTCATCAGGATGACCATAGACTGCGGAGCCGCTGTCCGTAGATGCTGCAGGGTCTCAATGCCCGAAATCCCTCCCATACGGTTATCCAGAAAGATTACGTCGGGATTTACAGTTCGGGCTTTCTCGATTCCTGTTTCTCCACTGTCTGCGGCCGTTACCCTTGTCCCCAAGTTAGTAAGGACTCGATCAATCGAGTACCGAATTTCGGCGTCGTCGTCGATTACTAG
>CAWVZQ010000215.1:0-5348 GCA_963934405.1 uncultured Opitutales bacterium
ACGGGAGCCTTTGTCGAACCGATTACGGTCTGGGACGAGCCAAACACCTTGGCATTCGACGTAACGGAGCAACCGCCGCCAATGAAGGAACTCTCTCCATACGATATCCGCCCCCCCCATCTCGACGGGCATCTGCAAAGCGAACGAGGTGAGTTTCGCCTCATTCCGCTACCCGATGGCCAAACCCGACTCGTAGGAACGACTTGGTATCGCCACAACATGTGGCCGGCAAGCTATTGGCAATTGTGGTCGGATTTTCTCATCCACCGTATCCACGCGCGAGTACTCCGCCATGTGAAAAAACTAGCCGAAACGGAGAAGTCGCGGTCAAAGTCTGGGTAACTTCAAAGCTCCCCTCCTCCTCACAAGACGTCTGCAAAAGCGGGACGTAGACGATGGAAGAACCAAGCGCCGATGAACAAAATGATAATGCCGAACACCCAAACATAGGCCAACGCCATAAACGAGGGCTCGCCTCCCCAAAGACAAACTTGACGGAGAGAGTCGATGACGTGAATCAGAGGATTCCATTTCAAGAAAACCCAGATACCCGGAGCGGCTTCACGGGCCTTGTCCGCGGAATAGAAAACGCCACTGGCATATAATAAGCCTAACCCGAGGAATCCTCCGAGTTGACCAATGTCTCGGATAAAAACGCCGAGGGCGGAAAAAAACCACGCCAAGCCCAAGGCAATGAAAAAAACAGGAGCGACGATAACGGGAATCCAGCAAGCGGAAAGGGTCAAACCCGGTCCTAGAGAGGCAATGCCGATGAGGCAGAGTCCTAGACCGATAAGAAGGTCGTAGCCAAGGGCTCCCGCCATCGCGGCGGGCAGTATTTCTAGCGGAAAGACGACCTTTTTAACGAAGTTCGGTTGGCCCACGATCACTCCGGGAGCACCGCCAATGACACCCGACACCAGCCCCAGGACATTGAGACCGAGAAAAACCCCGAGGGCGTAGTCGAGAGTTGATTCGTCGAGGGAGTCAGTGAAACGGCCTCCGAAAACAACGCCGAATGCGAAAACATAGAGACCTAGCATTAGGAGAGGATTGGCGACAAGCCATATAGCTCCCAGAACACTGCCACGATGACGAGCTTTTACATTACGTGAAAGAAACTGCCAAAAAAGCTCGTGGCGACGAAAGAGACTTAGAATTGGTTCCATAAGAAAAAGAATATTTTTTCTTTGCCGAAACGGGAGAAAAAGCGAGAGCCTTTTGACAAATTAGCCCTGCACAAGTTCCCACCGCGCCTTCACGTAATCGTAGAAATAACGTGCGGAAGGAGTAGAATAGTCAGCGGAGAAATAGAGCCAACGTGAACGGTCGTGAGCATAAAAGTAAGGATAGGCTTTGATGCTAGTCCACCACCAGCCGATTCCAGTTTGCCATGCCCAAAACTCATCAGCTCCATTGCCTGGAGAATAAAACCAACCGAGTTTTTCGTGAAAGCACCAATCCTCTTGATAAGTAGCGAAATTACCCAACCAATCAAGATTCAACCACTCCCCAAAGCCTGTTCGTTGTGCAGGAGCCCAGCGCTCGAGGTTGTCCTTAAGCCAAACCGACTGCGAAGCTAGTCTGGTGTACACCGTGACGTCCCCGTAGACGGAACTCTCGGTTCCATAGGACACAGTACCGACAACTTTCCAGACGTCATTCATTCTCACAAATGCCGGACCGCCACTATCGCCCTCTGCCGTAGTCGCTTCATAAGGCAAAGGCGTGGAAGCACTCGATCCCGAGCCTAAATAATCGATGGGAGAAGCTGTCGAGCCAAGAGAATTGAAAAATTCATCGGGGCTATCGAAATCAACGCCAAGCACCCCTCCCCTATAGTCTTGGAGAACATTAGAGGCATTCACGGTTTCGACGACTCGATCCAATGTATTTTCGCCAGCCAATCGATCGAAATTATCAACCGAAGTGACACCTCTTTTCCCATCGGCAATGCTTCCGTAACCAGCAAGAATTACTCGAGACCCGATGAGTTCCGAATCTCCGGCATTAAAACGAGCAGGAGTCACCCCGGTTACAGGTAAATCGAGTCTCAGCAAGGCAAGATCGAGACCAAGTACGTCACCGTCTCCAATACCGCCTTCATAACTCAGTCGAGCCGTCCAACCAGGGTGGAGAATAATTTCGGAAACGGAGTAGGTCTCAGTTGGCTTCAATGAGTCCGAACCCAGGGAAAAAGTCCATTCGGATGCAACCGGCGTTTTTGCTTTGTAACTCCCACGCAACACGTGTCCGGCTGTCACGACTATGGTTGGAGAAATTAAGGTACCTGTTCCAACAAAACCTTTACCGGACTGAACGAGACCGACCGGGGAAAGATCGGGAAAATTATCGCCCGATGAAAAGGAACCGAGGTTGCTACCCATTTGACGATGCAACTCAAGCGAAACATCGTGTCGAGTTCCGATACGCCGTTGATTCTGCGCAGCTACAAAAGATAAAAGAAGAAGCGTAGGTCCAAGGACCGCCGCAGAGCTAATCCTCACGGGAAGGGATAATGTTGGGAGGAGGTCCCGGAGGAAGAATATCGGGAGGGGGTGGAGGGGGTGGCAGGCTGTCCAGATCGATCTCTGAACCCGATGACCCTCCCCCAGTTTCAGCAGATCCGGAACCAGAACTGCCTCCCCCGAGCAAATTAGAAGGAGAGGAAGGGTTAGTTGAAGGTGTCGTTGCACCGCCGTCATTAGGTGCAGATGTTGAGCCGGTATATGAAGGATTTCTCGAGGGTGAGGAGACACCTGGAGAAGGAGACGACACAACAGGAGAATTGACGCTGTTTACAGGACGTGGGACATAGCCACCTGCATGTCCTCCGGAAACAGTTCGCGTTGCCCGTGAGGCACTCGCTGAACTTAGACCGCTCGTTCCGCCTCTGGCAGGAGAAGAACCGGGATACCCACCACCCGCGCGAGACGAACCGGACGCAGATCGATTGGCAAGCCATGGAGGCAAGGTTGGAGTGGTCTTGGGTCGGGGCGGCATGACGCGAGGTTTGCCTGGAGTGGACGCGGTGGTCGATGCAATATTGCGAGCATTCGAAGACCCGGGCTTCCCGCTGGGAGTACCTTTTGACATCCGCAGGGATAGGTCGTGCGAAGAGTCCCCAAAACGTACCGTCAGGGTTTCCGTATCGAAATCAAAGGATTCGGCGAGAAAATCCTCATCCGTTTTTTCCCCAATGGTGATCCATTGCGCGTGGTTCACCTTTTTGTTGAAAAGGGAAAAATAAAGTTTCCGGCTCTCACCGGTCCCAAGAGAGAAAAATCCGCCTAATTCAATTTCTTTTGAAATTTGGACGTTCGGTGTTTGAGGTTTCGGATTTCTCGGAGATTGGATTGGTTTTTCCGTAGGACGGGAATTATACCCGGGCGGCAGAAATGGGGACGGAGCTACCGCACCTTCAATGTGAACGCACAAGATAGTGGCGGTGAAACTAAGAAAAAGAGGTATGCGCATGCTCTTTATAGGGTCGCACACGAATAAATCTGCCGCAAGCGAACTTTTTGAAGACACTTAGCTCGCGACAGCCAACCGCCAACCCGCGAAAACAGCGACTAGGCAACAGACGAGAGAAAGCGCGACGTTCCCCAACGCCAGCCAGGCATGGCCATCGCGAAAAAGCTTTAGCACATCTAGACTGAAAGTGGAAAAAGTAGTGAAACCTCCACACAATCCGGCAATTAAAAAGAAGCGCAGGTTCAAATTATCTTCGTCATTCCCCAAAGTATGAAACAAAACGCCTATGAGAAATGATCCCGCCACGTTAACTGCAATCGTAGACCATGGGAATCCTCCACGCAGAACATGCCACAACCATGTCCGCAATACGGACCCCAAGGCACCGCCTGCGGCAACAAAAAACAAA
The DNA here is from genome assembly GCA_963934405.1 of uncultured Opitutales bacterium. Taxonomy (GTDB): domain Bacteria; phylum Verrucomicrobiota; class Verrucomicrobiia; order Opitutales; family Seribacteraceae. The sequence continues at coordinate 3,887 of CAWVZQ010000215.1, forward strand.
TGCTTCAATTCCATCTGCAGATTCAGGTTCCGCAGTGGCGAATGAAGGAAGATTCAATCTTCCGAATCCGAATCCCCTTTCGACGTTGCAGAGGTCTCGGTCACCGAATCATTTTTTTCGGCCAGTTCTTCGGATTCTACTTCGTCATCGTGCTCCTCGACATCCTCGCCAACCTCCTCGTCGATTTCTTCCTCCTCGTCTTGCTCATCGGGAACTTCCACGGCCGCTTCGGCTACGGAATTATATTTGAGGACGTGTTGGTTCTTGGGAAGAGGCGAAAGGTTCACCATGATGAATCGACCCGCGCGCTTCGGTTCGTCGTCCGCGCGACCGACCCCCGACAAGTCAATTACAGCCTGTCTCAGGCGACCGAAGCCTATATCCATGTGCTCCATTTCGCGCCCACGCATCATCATTGTGAGCTTGAGCTTGAAACCTTGGTGTAAAAATTTCTCGGACCGGCGGAGTTTGGTTTCGTAGTCGTGCGTATCGATACGAGGTCGGAATTTCGCTTCCTTGACGCGTTTTCCGCCGCTATTTTCCTTGTTCTTCTTGTTCTTGCTTAGATCGTATTTATATTTGCCGAACTCCAAAATGCGGCACACGGGTGGGCGTGCAGTAGGTGCTACCTCGACAAGATCCAGTCGATGTTTTTTGGCAATAACCAAAGCTTCTTCGGGAGCCATGACACCAAGCATTTCACCCTTCGGTCCAATTACACGAACTTCTGGTACGCGAATGCGTTGGTTTTTTCGTATGAAATTCCGGTTGTGTTGAAACCGGCGTTTACCTTTGCCGCTAGGCTTTTTGCCCATGTAGTTGATTCACACCGACAGGTGGTGGCTATTAAGGGGTTGAGAAAGGACCATGAAAATTGGAGAGGATTATACTACGAAAAGAGGAAGGATTGCCCTCTAGGTGAGGTGTGGCAAGCTTTTAAACGGGGATTTTTTTAGAAAAGAAAATTATAGGTTGAAGCTTTCGCCACAACTACAACTGGCCTTGGCGTTTGGGTTTTGGAACTTGAAACCTCCACCGACTAACTTGTCGGAAAATTCAAGCGTCGTGCCCCGCAAGTAAAGCGCGGTCTTGGAATCAACAAGGACGCCAACGCCTGCACTTTCAACTAGAATATCCCCTTTCTTGCCCAATGGGACGAATTTCATGTTGTAAGAAAGGCCATTGCATCCGCCACCTGTAATTCGGATACGTAAAAAATCACCTGTTTGTTCACGATCAATAAGTTTATGCAGCTTGCTGCCAGCGGATCCGGTAAGGCGAACCAGTCGTTCGTCGCCTTTGCGAACAAGATCGGGTTGAGTATCAATATTTAGCGTTACGCTCATCTAAAGAGACATCAAAATAATGTGCGATGAGCCTAAGCTCAAGAGTCATCTTCGGGAACTTGCTTCTTTCGGTTTCGAACAAAGCCTCGCTCACCGGATAGAAAAAACTCCAAGAA
>CAWVZQ010000216.1:0-5317 GCA_963934405.1 uncultured Opitutales bacterium
GTAGCTGGAAAACCTGAAGGGTATGGAGAGAGACGTTACTTAAACGATGACGTTTACATCGGAAGATTTCGCCAAGGTCTTCCCCATGGTCAGGGAACTTATAGATATAAATCAGATCCAAAGCTCACTCGTTACGTTGGAGTTTGGCAAAATGGTAAGCGGAATGGTTACGGTTCACTTTATCTAACTGATGGTTCTGTCTTTGTAGGTCAATGGTCAGCCAACGTGATGGTTCATGGCGAATTTAGAGGTGTCGATGGTACTCTTCTCTCTGGGACTTGGCGTGGAGATTCACTTGAACGGGGTAAAATGAGTCAAGGTGACGGGGCAATCTTCACTGGCATCTTTGATTTAGAAGGTCGTTATCTTGCCGGTTCACTTCATGCAGCAAACGGGGATCACTTCGTAGGTTCATTTCTAAACGGTATTTACGATGGTAGTGGTACACTAGTTAAGGGCGATGGAACAACTTACGTCGGTGCTTTCAAGGCAGGTCTTTATTCTGGAGAAGGGATTCTGGAGGATCCCGAGGGCAGGCGTTACATCGGCAGTTTTCTCCGAGGAAATCCTTCAGGAGTGGGACAGCAAGCAGTCTCCACCGGAGTGGTGTACTCCGGTGATTGGAAGGACGGTCTCCGTCATGGTAAAGGAAGTATCGATTTCGGTGATGGAACCTCCTATGTTGGTGAATTTCGGAACGGTTTGGCATACGACGGGCAATATGATTGGGGAGACGGTCGCGTGACTCGCTCTTATCAAGAACCAGACGGTCAATGGGGAGACCGAGCTGAATAAAACCTCACTCTTTTCTGTGCAAATTTTGCATCACCTCATCCTTGGCCATTCCATTCACTAGCATCCGTTTTTTTCGAGAAGTCTCTCCTGAAAGTAAAACGATGTTCGCCTTTGGAATGCCCAAGCTCTTTGCGATAAAGCGAATCAACTCCTTGTTTGCCTTACCTTTTTCAGGGGGTGCCGATACACGAACACGAATCACTTTGGCTTTCAAATCGGCAAATTCCGTTGTTGAAGCCCCTGGTATTACCTTGAAATCGAGTACGCAGTTGCTCATGTGTCTCATCGCAAGGGAGTCGTATTCGGGGTTGCCAACAAGCAAAAAAAACACAACATTTTTGAAAACCCTTAATATTTATGCCCGATAACACTACCTTTCGGCTCAAGTTCTGGGGAACCAGGGGAAGCATTGCTTGTCCTGGTCCAGACACCGTTAAATACGGCGGCAATACCACCTGCTTTGAGATCACTTGTGGTTCTCGCCGCATCATCATTGATGCGGGTACCGGTATTAGAGCCCTTGGCAAGAAGATCATGTTGGAGGAAGGGAACATTCTCGATACCGACATTTTCTTCACCCACACCCATATGGATCATATCCAAGGGTTGCCTTTCTTTGCTCCTCTATACAATCCAAAGAATAACGTTCGGCTTCATTCGGGTCATTTACAACCGCCATATGACCTGCAAGGTCTTATTGGCACAATGTTGATGAAGGATCCGATCTTCCCAGTTCCCAGTTCTCTGATCGAGCAGGCATGTACCTTTAACGACTACAATTGTGGTCAAGTGTTTGAACCCGAGGAAGGTATCGTTATTAGAACCGGAAAACTAAATCATCCTAATGGCGCTTGCGGGTATCGCATCGAGTTTGAAGGTAAAGCAATAGCCATATGCACAGATACGGAACACTTTGAGGATGGTATCGATCAAAGCGTGGTGTCCCTTTCACATGATGCAGACGTTATGGTCTATGACTCTGCCTATACCGAGGAAGAGTACGAAAAGTTCAAAGGATGGGGGCACTCTACTTGGCAGGAAGCCGTCAAAGTGGCTGAAGCCGCGAATGTAAAACAGACTTTTCTATTCCATCACGATCCCTCGCATGACGATGCCAAGATGGATGCCATCGCGGAGGAGGTAGCCAAGATCCGATCTGGTATTCGTCCCGCCATTGAGGGCGAGGAAATCGAAATTTGAGTCCGACGGTTTCTTTTTACCTCGGCGGGGAATCTTGTCCTGTCGATGTTGAAAGGCGTTAGTTAGGGTTTCTCGGTTTGTTGAAGGGCGTGGCATTTCCATCGACAGGCGGTTCAGTTGCGTTCTGATCGATATGTGACTCTTCTTGCGGAAAGATCATTTTCACCGAACCTGTTCCACCTCCTTGGATTATGCTTTGTTCAGGCTTTCTGGTAAGAAACAGATTGCCTGCACTCGGAATTCGGGCGTCGAGCCAATCGTTTGGAGCGAGGTATGCGTGACCCTCCCCATTAAGTGCTATGGTAGCCCTGCGGACTTCTAGTCCCGCTGCTCGAATGGTTCCGGTACCGTTTACGGTGGCGTTCAGATTGGCTAGAGGCGCTCCTTTTAGGATGATGTCCCCTGCACCTTCTTGTATCACTTCGAGCGATTCTGCGGAAAACTGACGGAGGTCTAGCCTACCAGGGCTTGCGGAGAATAGTTTGAGGTGTCCTGCATTGATTCCGGAACCACTAAGGTTCCCGGTACCGGTAATGGCAATTTCCTTCAGATCCTGAATGGATACGATTACCTCTATAGGAAAGACACGCTGTGCGTTGATTCGCAGAAAGGGAAGTCGACGACCGAACTGCACACTGTTGTTGGCATCGATGATAAGCGTCTTATTCTCTACCCGAGTCCAGACTTGTTCAATGATTTCCTTGTCTGCGTAGACTGTGGCTTCCCGGAGTCTTCTACCTTGGTGCAGAAATACGTCCACTTCTCCACGGACATCAATTTTATCGAATTTAAAGAGCAATCGCCTTTCGGAGGTAAGTTCACCCAAGCATTGCCCTGCAAGCAAGAGGCAACCTATGGGCGCTAGCCAAACAAGGTGCCTATTTCCCTTTGCCGCCATACTTCTTCTTTTTCCCGTACTTTAGCTTTTTTCGACGTTGGTAGCCGCCTACTTGAGCCTTTCGAAGTTTTTCGGCTCCACCCCGCAGAAATTCGATTTGGTCTCTGAGCAGGGCGGCCTTCTCGAACTCCAATCGTTTGACAGCCTCCAGCATTTCCTTTTCCAACTCCTTTATGAGCTCCTTTGCTTCGTTGTTCGAGATAGGTTCCGAAACGGCCGATAGGTTTTCCTCCCCTTTCTTCTCTCGCAGACTTGGCTGTACGGGGCGCCGTATCCCTTTGGGGGTAATCCCATGTTCTGTGTTATAAGCCATTTGCCTCTCACGGCGGTAATGCGAGACCTCCAAAGTTCGCCCGAGGGAGTTGGTGATGACGTCGGCGTAAAAGACCACCCTTCCTTTTTCGTGCCGCGCTGCGCGACCCGCCGTTTGGGTGAGACTGGTTTCGCTCCTTAGAAAACCTTCCTTGTCTGCGTCAAGCACTACAACTAATGCCACTTCAGGCAAATCCAGACCCTCCCTCAATAGATTGACTCCCACTAGGACGTCGAACTCGCCTGCCCTGAGGTTGCGGAGAATTTCCACTCTTTCAATGGCATCGATGTCGGAGTGAAGGTACTCCACTCGTATCTCCCGGTCGCGAAGGTACTCGGCAAGGTCTTCCGACATCCTCTTGGTGAGTGTGGTGACGAGTGCACGGTCGCCGGTTTCAACAACTTGTTTGATTTCACTAATACAGTCTTCCACTTGACCCTCGAGAGGTCGCACTTCCATAGTCGGGTCGAGAAGTCCCGTAGGCCGGATAAGTTGCTCGACGACCAAGGAGGAATGCTCAATCTCGAACTTGGCCGGCGTTGCGGAAGCATAGATGGTTTGACCCGTGACCTCGGCAAACTCCTCGGTTTTCAGAGGACGATTATCCAGTGCGGAGGGGAGACGAAACCCATAGTCTACAAGTTTTTGCTTTCGCGAGAGATCGCCCTTCACCATACCGCCGAGTTGTGGCAGGGTGACGTGACTCTCGTCTAGAAAGAGGAGCATGTCGTCCGGAAAGAAGTCGATGAGGCACCATGGTCGCTGGCCCGGTTTGCGACCGGATAGATGCCGTGAATAGTTTTCGATTCCATTGCAAAAGCCAATTTCTTGCAGCATCTCCAAGTCGTATTCCGTGCGCATGCGTATCCGTTGCGCTTCCAGCAACAGGTTTTCCGACTCGAACCAAGCTACGCGTTCCTCGAGTTCTTGACGAATAGCCGCAATGGCAACGCCTACTTTATCTTTGGTTGTTACGTACTGGTTGGCCGGATATACTCGGTAGCTTTCAAGCCTGTTTAGAGTTTCCCCGGAGACAGGATCAAGTTCGCGGATGTTCTCCACTTCATCTCCCCAGAATTCAATTCGTAAGAGATTTTGGGAGTACGCGGGAAAAACGTCGATTACGTCTCCTCTAACGCGGAATTTTCCTGCCTTTAGTTCAACGTCGTTTCTCGCGTAGAGCCCCTCCACAAGTTTTTCCAGAAGCTTGTCGCGACCGAATTCCTCTCCTACGGAAACCTCAAAGGAGAGTGCTCGGAAATCGTCGGGAGAACCGAGACCATAGATACAAGAAACGCTGGCGACGACTATGACGTCTCGTCGGCTAATTAGGGAACCAGTGGCCGCAAGTCTCAAACGCTCGATTTCCTCGTTAATGGAAGAGTCCTTTTCTATGTAGCTATCGGTAGAAGGGACATATGCCTCGGGTTGATAGTAATCATAGTAGCTAACGAAGTATTCAACCGCATTGTGAGGAAAGAATGCCTTGAACTCTGAGTAGAGCTGGGCCGCCAAGGTCTTGTTGTGAGAAATAATTAGAGCCGATCGTTGCAATTGCTCGATCACATTGGCCATCGTGAAGGTTTTGCCCGAACCTGTTACTCCGAGAAGAGTTTGGTGCCTGTTGTTCGATCGAACCGAATCGACAAGCTTGCGAATGGCCTCGGGTTGGTCGCCTTTCGGCTTGTAGTCCGCGACCAAGCTAAAATCCATGGCTCTTAGTTTTACTTTCCGTTGGTTTCAGGATAGTAGTCAGTTTCCCCTTCGGACTTACCAATTACCACCGCCGCGCAACTGTCGCCGAATACGTTTACGGCGGTGCGTGTCATATCCAAAATCCGATCCACAACGTAAACGATGCCGATACCGGTGGCGATGCTTGCCTCGGGGAAACCAACGGCATTAAGGATCACGATAATGGCCACTAGGCTAGCCGAGGGAATTCCCGCTACGCCGATTGAGGTTAGCAAGGCCATCAGTACAACTGAAAATTGGGTGACCAATCCCATTTCGATTCCGAACAGTTGAGCCAGGAACACAACGACCACGCATTCGAAAAGAGCAGTTCCATCCATGTTTACGGTAGCTCCGAGGGGGAGGGTGAAGCTTGT
>CAWVZQ010000217.1:0-5303 GCA_963934405.1 uncultured Opitutales bacterium
TGCGACAAGGTCTATCTTCCTTTGCCAGAGCATTCGGGCAAAAAGCTTTTGAACTTGAACGAGAATTAACAAAATCCGAAACCATTGGAGACTCTTCCATTGGTGAAATATTATCTGAGCAGTGGGTGGCCAAATTATTTGAAGCCTTACCTGAAATACAGGGGAAGGGAGGTAATGACGTCACCATCGTCCTTGCCATCGACGATCTAGAAAAGCTTTCCAAGAAAGTCATCAACTGGTTGGCCAACGACTTCTTCCCGAAATGGGATGATGCCGGAATGGCGGAACGGACGCGTTGCATATTTGCAGCAGAAGCAAGCCCTGTTGGCGAGGCAGCCAATTTAATTCAATCCGCCTGCGGGAATCGAGTAATTAAAATGAAACTGCGCCCTTTACGCTCTAAGGAATGCGCTGAAATCGCTAGCATATTGGGGAAAACAGTTCCCGATGGGGAGAACCTGCGAACTCTTTCCGGAGGAAACCCCGGCAGGTTACTGCAAATCTTAAAAAATGAACTGAGTACAGTTATAACTGCAGACGCGCCAATGAATGACAATGAAGAACAAAACGCATCCCTGCCATCGCTTGACGGATTTTCCCCCGAGGAAACGGAATATATATTTCCTGCAGCCTATCTGCCCGTAGTTTCCAAGGATTCATTAGGCTTGTTCTGCAACCCGAGACAAGCATCCCTTTCTTTTAATTGGATTAAAAATGCAGGCAATCTTGCAGAAGTTCTACCAGGCAACGCATTAGCCCTGTTGCAGGACGTGCGAGATCAAGCGCTTTCCCTTCATGCCAAACTTCGTCCTGAAGAATCAGCAGAGTGGTCAAGTCGGGCAGAATCCCATTTGGCCTTCGAGGAACTTTTTCCTGATCCACGCTCAAGATGGATTCCCATTCGCCTATCAAGCTTTCAATGCTTTGACAAAAAAGTGCTGACTAAATTGTTCGGTGATGATGAAGGTCAAAGCATGATCGAGTTTGTCGATCAAAATCCAGAAGCTTTCGAAGATCATTTGGGCTTTTACAAATTCCGCCCCGAGGCGTTGGGGATTGTAACTAGATATAAGTCAGTGAATCCAAGGGAGGAAGATGACGAAAACCTTGTGGCGTTAATCACTGAAACTTGGGTGAAACGAAAAAGTGACAATGAATCCAAACGTAATGACCTCGAAGCTGAACGCGAAAACATCCATAGTGAACTTACCGGTATAGACAAAAAAATCGATAATTTGAACGGATTGAAAAAAAATCTCCTTCAGAGTTTCTTGAACCCGGGGTCTCGCAAACCCAAGCGAGAGATTTCACTTTCAGTAGCACCTGTGTTGCTGATTTTGGGATTAACCACTATTGGATTCAGTCTAGCCTTTCGAGATCTCCTCGGACCTTATCACGCTGCCGCTGGCATCGCACTTACCCTCTTCGGGTTTTTCTGGCCGTCAACAAAGTGGCAGTCTCAACGACAAATCGCCGAAAGCGGCGGCATAGATCGTTTCGCAATCGAAACGCAGCAACGCATGCTCGGTCACAAGGTCATGGGCTTGAACACAAGAAAAGGTCGTCTACGAAACTCCATTGAGGAAATCGACGAAGGCATCGAGAAAATAGACGTATCCCTGCAACAGCCTTATATATCCAACGGCTGAATAATTTCATTGGCAAGTTCCGACAATTTCTCTGAGCGAAGAGAAATCTTATCTATTTCGCATTCCCACACTAAGCATACTTTCCACTTCGCTTTTTTAAGAAGGCATAGATTTTTTTGATCACGGGCAATATTCCTCTCGAACTTAGATTGCCAGAAATCTACACGCGTCGATGGCATGGACGCACGCAGGCAACCTTTGTGGCGATGCCAAAAACATCCATTCACAAATACTACGCATCTATGTTTCGGGAGAACAACATCAGGTCGTCCGGGTAGGCTTTTTTCATGGATTCTAAAGCGGAAGCCGAGTCCATGAAGGTATGAGCGTACGATCAATTCGGGTTTGGTATTCTTTGATCCGACTCGACTCATGACGTATGACCGTTGTTCTTCAGAGAAAATATCGGCAGCCATAATTACAAAAATCTTTTCATTTTCATGCAGCTAATGCTTTATCTCGTTACCCATTATGGAATCATGCCCCTAAGAGTCTTTCCTCAGGTTTTCGTTCACTCGAACCAAGGTGTCAAGTAATCGACTTGATTGGTCTTTTGGGAAACAGGACATGGTTTTCATTTGTAGTTCTAGAGCAAGCACTCGAGAATGCTCGTAAACCGTTTCACCTCGGGTAGTAAGGCTTATGACTTTTCGACGAGAGTCACTTTCGTCCCTCTCTCTCTCAATCAGTCCAAGTGCCTCGAGCCTATCCACTAAGTCCGCAATGTTGTTTTGGTTGCTTGCCGTGAGTTCTGCTAAGTCGCCCTGAGATAGCGAGGATTTCTTGTGTTCCGAAAGCCAACGCAAAATCGTGAATTGAACTGGAGTTAATCCCGTTTCCCGCAACCGTGCACGGAAAGATTTGTTTAGGGAAAACCATGCTGTTCGCAAGAGGACGGGGAAACGATGCTCGTCATCCTTCGATTTTTGGACAGAGGGTGCGGTCATTCGGTTAAGTTGCTTTTTCGTAAATGTCGCATCAGGAAATGGTCGCCAATCCCGGGGAGATTGAAAACACTCCCCATCTTTTCGAAACCCAATTTAAGGTATGGTTTCTCTGCCATAATCCTAACGTTGCACCAGATGCCCGCTTCCTTTGCATGAACAAGGCACATGTCAATCAATGCATAACCGACCCCCATGCGTCTCCGTTCTTGGTCAACTCCGAGCCATCGAATCCGAAAATCGCAATTATGGGCGGGTTCACGAATTAGAGTCACACAACCAAAGTGAATGTCGCCATCGAATGCTGTGAAGTGAATGGCGGAGTTCAATTCGTCTAATTCGCTAGGGTCGAAAAAGTGATGGGGATTATTCGGGTAAAGGTTTCTTCTGCTAATAGGATGTATCAGGTTTAGGTCTAAGACTTTCCTGATTGCATAACTGGAAGCTTTCACGCTAATCACCAGAAATCGTCACGACGATCTCACGTTCACGAGCTTTTACGTCGCACTCGAGGTGAAAAACTTGCTGCCATGTGCCCAAGACCAATCGACTGTTCCGTACAGGAACGGTGAGGTCGGAGCCCGAGACACGAAGACTGCAGATGCGAGTGTCCATTACCGTCGCGCCAAGCCTGCTCGTGTCCATACTCACGATTGGGCGGCAATAGTTCATCTAGGATTTCGGGCAAATCCCGCTCAAGACCTGGTTCGAATTCAATAGTCCCGACAACTCCAGTGGAACCGACGTTAAAGACATGAGCGGTGCCAGTGGTTACTCCTGACCGCGAGAGTATTGACGCGACCTCCGGGGTTAGGTCCTGCATATGGCGATGGCCGGTAGTTAGCAAGGATATGCTTTCTTGGTGAGTCATGATGAATTATGACGAAGTTCATTGAGTCACTGTAAGTCGACCTTAGGAAACTCAATAGCACTACCTCTTTTCCGTTACTTCATAGATGACGCCGTTCCAGTCGAGTACAAGGAGTTCGCCATCCGCATCGTTGCAAAAGTTGACGGGCTTAAAGGAACCTTTTGTGATCTTGGAGGGAATGCCGGGTTCTTTCGTTTCGCCAACTGGATTTCCAGCATGAGACCAATTGAGCTTTTGGACGTTCACAACCTTTTGCTTGGCATATCTCAGTGCCCAGAAATTGCCTGTCCCCCAATCCCCGAACAGGTAATGATCACGCAGTGTCGGCAGTTTCTTCCCTCGATAGACAATCCCACCGCTAACGCTGAGTCCAAGGGTGCGGTCATATTCAAAGACGGGGTCGACGAATGTTGAATTGGCTGGAGGATCGCGGTGCTTCAGTGCAAACTTGATCGTTCCTTCCCTGAAGCTCCATCCGTAGTTTCCACCCCTTTGGATGACGTTTATCTCCTCACGTTGATTTTGGCCTACGTCTGCGCAAAAAAGCGTATTGCTGGCGTGATCCCAGTGTATACCCCAAGGATTGCGCAAACCGAGGGCCCAGATTTCTGGCCGATGCCCTTCCTTGCCCACGAAAGGGTTGTCCCCAGGAATACCATAAGGAAGATCACCCGTGCGGGAGTCGACGTCGATTCGCAGGATTTTGCCGTAGAGGGCAAAGGTGTTTTGGGAATGATCTAGCGGATCATTGGCTTTTCCGCCATCTCCGGTGGAGATGTACAGAAAGTTGTCGGGACCAAAAATAGGGTTGCCCGAATTATGATTCCAAAAAGGTTGCGGCAGTTCCAGCAAGAGACGCTCGTATTTCTCGTCCGGCTTGGAGGGATCCTTCTTGCTCATGCGCCTTTCTACAAGCCGACTTCGTTTTGGGTTCTGTAATGTGTGGTAAAGGTAAAACTTTTTGTTCTTCTTGAATGCGGGATGAAAGACAAGTCCGAGGAGACCTTCCTCAAAGGCTTTCTCGATCATGTTTGCACCTGAAAGGTCTAGAAAGACATCAGATTTCCCGGATGAACGATCCTTAGGTAGGGTCAGCACCTTTCCGCCCTGCAAGACCAGCAGTTCCTTGCCCGAGCCATCCGGCATCACCACGATGTTTATGGGTTTTGGCGTCTTAATTTTATTATAGACGCGAGAAAGTTGATAATCGACTGCAGGTTTTCCAAAACAGAGGCAGGAAAGAATAGGCAGAAAAAGGAAGAGTGATTTTTTCATGTTTGCGAAGGGTTCAGATGAAGTAATTCAAAGGACAGATTGATTCGTCAACTTCAATCAAAGCGATATTCCGTACTTCTCAAAGGAGTCGGGCGTGATAGTTGTGCCTGCACCAGGTTGCTCAGGCACACGGTAATGTCCATCCTTGACGCAGACTGGTTCTTCGAAGCAATGAAGAGTCCATGGGATGAATTCCAGTTGATCACAGCCAGAGTGCGCGATGACTGCGTGAAGCTGAGATTGCATCATGTCGCCATGATGGGGAGAAATGGGAATATTGTGAGCAAGGCCGAGGTCGGCGATCTCCCAAAGTCCGGTAATTCCTCCGCATCTCGAAGCGTCGGGCTGGAGATAGTGGACTCCTTCAGCAGTTACAAATTCCCGAAACTGGTCACGATTGTAAAGTAATTCACCGAGGGCTATCGGGGTGTCGATCGCTTTAGCAAGGCAAGCATGCCCCCTGACGTCGTCGTGCCAAAGCGGTTCCTCGAACCAAGTGACGTCAAAGTCCGCAAAACGGGAACCGTACTGAATGGCCATTGGCAGATCCCACTTGGCGTTAGC